>NZ_JAGQCR010000069.1:0-12991 GCF_024346295.1 Cyanobium sp. BA20m-14 | reverse complement strand
AGACAATTGGATTCTTGGCCTTGCCAATATTGTTGGAGTGCCGCGTAATTTTCAGCTAGTTAGGGAGAGGATTGTTGATGTCTGCCTCACCGGCTTACCTGATTACCCCCCTGCCGATGACCCCGAGCTGACCTCGATTACCCTGTCGAAGATGCCTATATTTTTTGTTGTTAGGCCGGGTCATCCTTTGATTAATCAAGCCCAGCTGTCTTTTGATGATATTGCCCAATATCCAACCCTTGGTCTGCAGCCAGGCTCCTATCCCAGGGTTGAGGCTTGCTTAAAGAAGCTCGGCTTCTGGAACGATCATGTGCGAATGTTTCGCTATAAGCGCGAAAATTGGGAGGGCAAAACGGAGGCGGAGCTCACTATCGGCTATGCCACTTCGCTCAGTATGGAAGTTTCTGGGGGTGATTTAGTCAAGCTGCCCCTGGAGTTGCCATTTGCCTCTGGGGAGGTGCTTGTATGTCGCCGGGATTTTATTGATCATCCTCGTTTGCTTTCCTTACAGGCTTTGCTGCTTTCCCGTCTCGCTGGCATAGCTGAGCGACACGGCGGTATTCAGCTGCTCAACAATTACTAGTTTTTCTGTTTTCGTGGCTGGCGCAATTGCTGACGTGCTGAGTTGTTGCCGGCTGCACAGTGAGGCCGCAAATGATTAATTATGCAAAAACTGCAGAACTCTGCGTGATTTGCTATCCCCCACTTGGTGTTTTTGCTTTTTTGCGTTAAATTTATCCCGGTTTGCTGGGGCGGGGGTGGTTGAGCTTGATTGGCTAGCTGCCTTAGACGGTCTGATTTGGCTGCGCACTGGCCATCAGGTTGAGGCCAGGCTTCAGATCGGTCAGTCCAGTGTGAGTCGCTTGAGTCGCAGGTGCGCCGATGTTTTTGGCCTCTCCCTGGCCAGGCGAGGCTCCGAGTGGCACCTCGATGGTGATACGACACTCCTAAATCTTGAGCGCCGCGTTCACCAGGCGGTGCGGTGGGCCAATGGAGGGCCTTTGCGTCTGGAGGCGCAGCACTGGTCGGGCCCCTTGCTCTGTGAGCCGGCTCCAGCAGGTTGGATTGCTGGATGTTTTCACTTTCATGAATACGAAAAGCCGCTGCAGCTGCTGAGGGAAGGGGTGATCGACGTCTGGATCGCTTCCTACCCCGATGTGCCAGCTGCCACTGACCCCACCATTGCCTGCATTGGCTTGAGCCGAATGCCGATTTGGCTGCTGGTCGATCAATCTCACCCGTTGCTGGAGCTTGGTGAGCAGGTGACGTTTGCTGATGTGGCTGCCTATCCCTGTATGCCCATGCCTGATGGCGCCTTTCCTAAATTTCAGGCTGTTCTGGAAGCTTGTGGGTTGTGGAATGGCGGCACCACCCCTAAACCGATTCGGAATTCTTCGCAATCTCAGCAGGTTAATTCTGAAGATCTCATTGTTGGTTTCGCCACTCCCCTCTCCTTGCTTCTTAGAGACGATTCCTGCAGGGTGCTGCCCCTAGAGCTGCCTTTAGAGGTTGGCGATGCCCTCCTGGTGCCAAGGCAATACGTGCGTGCGCCCCAAACGCTGCAGTTGCTGGCGGAACTTCGTTTGCGTTTGGAGAGCCTCGCCGGCGCCGCTCCAGGCTTGGTGGTGTTAGACGGGTTCGAGCACCCAAGTGCTGCCCCAAGCGACCAGCCCTATAAGGAGCAATGGCTGCCAAGCGCACCCTCAATGCCAAAAACCTCGAAGGCCTAGGCGCGGCCGTCCTCGCCGAATTGCTGATTGAGGTGAGCGCTGGTAGTGCGGTGATGCAGCGCCGTTTGCGGCTGGCGCTAGCTGCGGCTGAGGGTGCCGGGGGAGCGGCCCAGGAGGTGCGCAAGCGCTTGGCAGCCCTGGCCCGTGCCACTACCTATGTCGATTCGCGCAAGCGCAAAGCCTTGGTGGTTGATCTGGAGGCCCAGCGCCAGGCAATCGCTGGACCGGTGGCGGCAGTGGATCCGCCGCTGGCTCTGGAGTTGCTGCTGCGTTTTCTCGAGCTGGCAGATGGTGTGCTCGATCGCTGCTCCGACAGCACGGGCATCGTGATTGGCCTGTTCCAGAGGGCCGTGCTTGACCTCGGGCCGCTGGCCAGCGCGGCCGCCATGCCCGCCGAAGCGCTGGCTGAGCAGCTGCTGGAGCTGGTATTTGAAAACGGCTACGGCCAATTTGACGACTTGATCCCGGCGGTGGCCGATGCCCTTGGCGATCCGGGCCTGCGACTTCTCGAGCAAGGCTGCCGCGACCGGGGTGCCTGCGCTGGTCACCCAGCCCTGCTGCAGATCGCTGAATGCCTGGGTGATGTGGATGGCTATGTGGCCCAGTTTGATGCCAAGCAATTGGCCTGGCCCCCTACCGCCGCGGATGTGGCAGGCCATTTGCTGCAGGCGGGCCGCAGCCAGCAGGCCCTGGCCGTGCTGGATGGCGCCGCCAGTGCTGCTGCTACCTGGCATTCCCCCGAGTGGCACGACACCCGCATCGCCGTGCTTGAGGCCCTGGGCCGCAACGACGAGGCCCAGCAGTTGCGTTGGGCTTGTTTTACCAAAACCCTCTCGGCTTGCCATTTGCGCCAACACCTCAAACGGCTTGCTGCCTTCGAGGACGTAGAGGCGGAGGAGCGGGCTTTTGCGGTGGCAGAGGACCATCCCATGCGGCTGCTGGCCCTCGAGTTCCTCGTGCGCTGGCCCGCAGTGGCGCGGGCTGGGCGCCTAGTGCTCGCCCATGGCCCCGACTGGGATGGTGAGGCCTACGAAATCCTTGCCCCAGCGGCTGAGCGGCTTAGCGCTGAGCAGCCGCTGGCCGCCACGGTGCTGCTGCGGGCGATGTTGGTTTTTGCCCTGTCGACGGGCCGCACCAAGCGCTACCGGCACGCCGCCGAGCACCTGGGCAGCTGCGAGCTGCTGGCCGCGCGCATCGACGACTGGCAGGGCGTGGAGCGCCACGAGAGCTTCGTGGGTCGCATTCGGGAGGTCTTTGGCGGCCGCTGGAGCTTCTGGTCTCTGGTGGAGCGCTGAGGCTCTGGCAGGCTGGCCCCTTATTCACAGGAAAAGTCGTTTCTTTGAATAAGCTGGCTGCGTATTCAAGGTTGCTGGGGGGTAATGCGGCGCGAGGCCACCGGCCACTACGAGGACAGCGCCACCGCCGGGGAAACGGTGCGGGCTTTTGTGCCCGATCCGCTGCCGCCAGAACCCCCGGTGTTGCTTGCGGGTCCACTGCAGGCGCTACATGAGCGGGCGCTGCTGGCCTGCGGCCGCCTTGATGGCGTCTCCACCCTGCTGCCCAACCCCGAGCTGTTCCTCTACGCCTACGTGCGCCGCGAGGCCCTGCTCTCCTCCCAGATCGAGGGCACCCAGTCGTCGCTTTCTGATCTGCTGCTGTTCGAGCTGCAGGAAGCACCCGGCGTTCCCTTTGACGATGTGGTGGAGGTCTCCAGCTATGTGGCCGGGCTGGAGCATGGCCTGACCAGGCTGGCGGAGGGGTTCCCGCTCTCCTGTCGCCTGCTGCGCGAGATCCACGGCCGGCTGCTGAGCCGTGGACGCGGCGCCGATCGCCTGCCGGGGGTGTTCCGCCGCAGCCAGAACTGGATCGGTGGCACCCGCCCAGGCAATGCCCGCTTCGTGCCGCCTCCGCCGTGGCTAGTAGAGGACTGCATGGGGTTGCTGGAGCAGTTCATCCATGGCGGCCACCACGGTGAGCACTCTCTGCCAGTGCTGGTACGTGCCGCCCTGGCCCACGTGCAGTTCGAGACGATCCACCCGTTTCTCGATGGCAACGGCCGCCTGGGCCGGCTGCTGATTGTGATGATGCTGATCGATGCTGGCGTGCTCCAGCAGCCGCTGCTCTACCTGAGCTTGTTCTTCAAGCAGCACCGCCGCCGCTACTACGAGCTGCTCGATGGCGTGCGCCAGCAGGGCGATTGGGAGGCCTGGCTCGGGTTCTTTCTGGAGGGTGTGGAGAGCACGGCCTCAGCCGCGGTGGCTACTGCTCAGCGGCTGCTGGCCCTGTTTCATACGGATGAAGCGCTGCTGGAAGAACTGGGCCGATCAGGCCCCAGCGTGCGCTTGGGCTATGCCGCTTTGCGCCGGCGGCCGCTCACCAGCACCAAGAAGCTCAAGGAGCTGAGCGGACTGAGTTTCCCCACTGCCGGCAAGGCCCTCGAGATCCTGGTGGAACTCGGCATCGCCCGGGAAATCACCGGCGGCCAGCGCAATCGTCTGTTCGCCTACGACGCCTACCTGGCGATCCTCAGCGAGGGAACTGAGCCGCTCTGAGCTTTCTGCTCCATCGCATCGGCCAACCGCGTCCGTGCAGTTGATTTGGAAAGCGCCCCCTGTTGGATTCGAACCAACGACCGGCTGCTTAGAAGGCAGCTGCTCTATCCGGCTGAGCTAAGGGAGCAGCCGTTGCCATGATCGCTCAGCAGGTGGGGGCCACACAACTGCTGCCCTGGCGCCAAAGTAGTTGTAGTGATCTTTTTTGAAATGCGGCTCGCCCTGCTTTTTTCTGCTGCTGGCCTGCTGGCCCTGGCGGCTCCCTTGGGCGCCCAGGCTGTGAGCTTGGATGAGGCCTGCGGCATATTTGCCGGCAAGCTCAGTGCCGCCCAGGCTGCGGGTGATACCCAAAAAGCCCAGAAGATCTATCAAGAGGGCTCAGCGCGCATCGCCTCGAGGTTCAACGGTGCCAGCTGCCCGAACGTCAAGCCACCAACCCCCTAAACCTGCTGGCTCTTTAGGCCTACACTGGTCTGCTGCGCAACTCTCGCCCCATGGCTGCCACCCGGCTCACTGACAGCCAGAAGATCGAGATCGTGGCTCGCTACCGCGCTGGTGAAGTCAGCGCCGAACTGGCAGAGGCCTATGGCTGCAGCACCAACACGGTGAGCCGCGTGGTGAAGGCTGGTCTAGATCCAGCTGAATACGAGCAGCTCAAGCAGCAACGCATTCGGCCGCTCAAAGTTTCACAAGAACAACCTGCTCTAGAACCAGCTGCTCCAGAACAAGCCGCTCCAGAACTAGCTCCATCAGAGCCTGAACTCTTGGAGCCTGAACCCCCTGCGCTTGAGCTGGCAGAGCCTGAGCTGCCAGAGCCGGCCGGCGACGACGAAGACCATGCGGTGCTGGCAATCGATGACGCCGATGATTTTGGCGATGACGCCAATGAACTCGACTTCGCTGACGACGACCTAGCCGACCAGTTTGTGGCCGTGCCGCTGTTGCTGGTGGATCACGTTGGTGAGCTGGCCCAATGCCAGCCGCTCGCAGATGCGCCCCTTCCAGCCAGCGTCTACATGCTGGTGGACAAAACAGTGGAGCTCCAAGCCAAGCCGCTCAAGGACTTCCCCGAACTTGGCCAGTTACCCGATGGCGAAGAGGAGCGGCAGGCCCTGATGGTGTTTGCTAATCCCCGCCAGGCCAAACGCCACTGCGGCCGCACCCAGCGGGTGATCAAGGTGCCAGACACTCGCATCCTGGAGCGCACGGCGCCCTACTTGATCGCCCAGGGCATCAGCCGGGTTGTGATGGAGGGCAGCCTCTACTCTTTGCCAGGCAGTTAATCGGCCAGGCAGTTAATTGACAGTCAGTTAATTGCCAGGCAGTTAATCACCGGGCAGTTGCTCGTTGCGGGGGGCGAGCAGGGCGGCGCTGCAGCCGCCACTGAGTACGCCAATTACTAGAGCAATTCCCACCAGAAAACCGGCTGGCAGAGGGGTGCTGCGGGCAAAGCCCAAGTTGAGGCTGGGGCGCTGGTCGAGGTTTTGAGCACCCAGGCAGAGAATCGCGAGCAGCAAGCCACCGCCCAGCAGGCTGGATGCAAGCAGGCGCAGGCGCAAGACCATCAGGGCAACAGGAGAACTCTCTGGCGGCAGTCTGCCCGGTCAGGACTCCTGGTGCAGCAGGGCGTAAAGCTCCCGCTTGCTGTGGCCGGTGCGCTCGGCCAGCAGCTTGGCGGCGGCGTTGCTGCTGTGGCCGGCCCGCTGCAGCTCCTGGAGCTCGGCGCTGAGGGCAGCGCTATCCCAGGCCAGGGGCTCTGGCGGCAGGGCGCCTGCCAACACCAGGGTGCATTCCCCCTGGGGCGGCGTGCGGCGGAAGTGTTCGATGGCTGCGCTCACGCTGGGGCCCACCTGCTCTTCGTGCTTTTTGGTGAGTTCGCGGGCGACGCGCAGGGGCCGATCACCCAGCACCGCCAGCAGATCGTCGAGCAGATCGAGCAGCCGGTGCGGGGCTTCAAACAGCACCATGGTGCGCTGCTCAGCTTGCAATTCCTGCAGTCGCTGACGGCGCTGGTTGGTCTTGGGCGGCAGGAAGCCCTCAAAGCAGAAGCGGCCGCACGGCAGGCCACTGCTCACCAGCGCGGTGGTGACGGCGCTGGGGCCGGGGATGCAGATCACGTTGTGCCCAGCCGTGCGGGCGGCCGCCACCAGCACCTCGCCAGGATCGGAGATGCCCGGCAGCCCGGCGTCACTGATCACGGCCAGGGCTTCGCCGGCGGCGAGGGCCGCGAGTAGTTCGGGGATGCGGGCGGTTTGGTTGTGGGCGTGGAAGCTCACCAGCCGCGGCCCCTGCTCCTTATGGCGTAGGCCGAGTTGATGCAGCAGCAGGCCGCTGCGGCGGGTGTCTTCGCAGGCGATGCGCTGCACGCCGGCGAGCACCTGGCGGGCGCGGGGTGAGAGGTCGGCCAGGTTGCCGATGGGGGTGCCCACCAGGTAGAGCACGCCGGGGGCGGGTTCGGGGGCTTGCACGGCTTGGGGTGGGCTCCTGCAAAATGCTGAGCCCTGCCCACCCATGATGCCGGCTGCCCTCCCCCTGCCCTCAGGCATTGCGCTCGAAGGCTTGCTTGTGGAGCTGCGGCGGCTTAGCTGGGGCGCGGCAGACATCCTGCTGGCCTACGGCCGCGTCGAGCAGCCCCCCTATGGCTTCCCGCCGGCGTTGAGCGTGGATGAGGGCGGCGAGGGTCCGGTGAGTGCGGCGGATCTGGCGGTGAACCAGTGGTTGCTGGAGGGCCTGGCCGCAGCCTTCCCCATGGCCGCGTGGACCGTGCTGAGCGAGGAAACCGCCAAGGAGCAGCTCACTGAAGGCGAGCCCCTGGAGGCGGAGTGGCTGTGGATCCTCGATCCCCTCGATGGCACTAAAGACTTTCTGCAGGGCACGGGCGAATATGCGGTGCATCTGGCCCTGGTGCACGGCGGCGAGCCGGTGCTGGGGGTGGTGCTGCTGCCGGAGCTGGAGGAGCTGTGGCTGGGCGTGATGCCGGGGTTGGCGGGCTCGGCAGGAGAGGCCTGGTGCGAAAACCGCGCTGGTGTGCGCTCGCCCGTGCGCTTCAGCGGCCGCCGCGCCCTGGGGGAGCTGGTGCTGGTAGCCAGCCGCAACCACCGCGACCAGCGGCTCGAGCAGCTGCTTGCGGCCCTGGCCCTGGGCGACACCAAGGCGATCGGCAGCGTGGGCGGCAAGGTGGCCACGATCCTGCGCGGCGAGACGGATCTCTATATCTCCCTGTCGGGCAAGAGCGCCCCGAAGGATTGGGATATGGCTGCTCCTGAGGCGGTGTTGCGCGCCGCCGGTGGCGCTTTCAGCCATGCCGATGGCCGCGCCCTGGCCTACAACAGCGGTGACGTACGCCAGGCCGGCTGTCTAATCGCCAGCCACGGCCTAGCCCACGCCGAATTGTGCGAAGAGGCGGCGGCTGCGATGGCTGTGATTGATCCTGGTTTTGTTGTTTGAGGGCCAGAGGGTGATTGCTGGAGGGGAGTGGTCGTTTTTTGCTGGTGGACTTAGCTAGGACTACGCCCGCCTCGAAAAATGTTGTTTGACCCTCCCTGGTCTTCAGTTTTTAGTTGGCGCTAAGGCGAGCTCATTCATGCGCTGGTTTCCAACAAAAAAGCCGGCCTTGCAGGGCCGGCTCTAAGTGCTCGAGGCCAAATTTAGAAAGGGCTAGTTAGCCGCCCTCCCTTTCAATCACTCCGGTGCAGGGGCTTCGCTTTGGGGCACACCGCGCAGGGTGAGGTTGATGCGGCCGCGGTTGTCGATTTCGCGTACGCGCACGGTTACCTGATCACCCACATTCACCACATCTTCCACCTTCTCTACTCGGGCTTCGGAGAGTTGGGAGATGTGAATCATCCCTTCCTTGCCGGGCAGGATCTCCACGAAGGCACCGATCGGGATCACGCGGGTTACGGCACCGCTGAATACCTCGCCTTCGCTGATGCGACGGGTGAGGCCTTCGATGATGCGCTGGGCCTCTTCGGCGGCAGCGCCATCGTGGCTGGCAATCGTGACGATGCCGCCATCTTCGATGTCGATCTTGGTGTTGGTGCGCTCTGTGATGCCCTTGATCGTGCGGCCGCCGGGGCCGATCACGGTGCCGATCAGTTCCGGATCAATGCGGAAGCTGAGCAGGCGTGGGGCGTGGGGCGACATGGTGTCGCGGGGCTTGTCGATCGCCTCGAGCATCTTCTCGAGGATGTGCAGCCTGGCAGGGCGAGCCTGGTTAACGGCTTCAGCCACGGTTTTCATATCTAGACCCGTGATCTTCATGTCCATCTGCAGGGCGGTGATGCCCTTTTCGGTGCCGGCCACCTTGAAGTCCATGTCGCCAAGGAAATCTTCGATGCCTTGGATGTCGGTGAGGATGCGCACCTCCTCGCCCTCCTTGATCAGGCCCATGGCGGCTCCGCTCACTGGTGCCTTAAGGGGCACGCCCGCATCCATCAGGGCGAGGGTGCTGCCGCACACCGAACCCATCGAGGTGGAGCCGTTTGAGCTGAGGCACTCCGACACCACGCGCAGCACGTAGGGGAAGGACTCCTTGTTGGGCAGCACGGGCACAATCGCCCGTTCAGCCAGGGCGCCGTGGCCAATTTCGCGGCGGCCGGGGGAGCGCATCGGCTTGGTTTCGCCGGTGGAGTAGGGGGGGAAGTTGTAGTGGTGGAGGTAGTGCTTCTCGGTGGACGGGTTGAGGTCGTCCATTTCCTGGGAGTCGCTCGGGGTGCCGAGGGTGGCGCAGGAGAGCACCTGGGTGAGGCCGCGCTGGAACAACGCTGAGCCGTGCACCCGCTTGGGCAGTACGCCGGCCGCGGCGCTGATCGGCCGCACTTCATCAAGGTTGCGGCCATCGACACGCTTGCCCTCCTGGAGGATCTGGGCGCGCATCAGCTTTTTGGTCAGGTCCTTGTAGCTGTTGCCCAGGGCCTTGCCGCTGGAAGCGGAGCGAATCGGGTCGTCTTCGGCTAGGGCGGAGATCTTCTGGCTCACTTCGGCCTTGATGGCGTCGAGCTTCTCGTCGCGTTCGGTTTTGGTTTGGGAGAACTGCTTGAGCACCTCACCAATGCCACCGGCACATTCCTTTTCAAGGAAGTTGGGCAGGGTGGGGTCGATGACCTGAGGTTCGGGGATCACCTGCTCGATGCCGAGCTCCTTGAGCAGGTTTTGCTGCGCCTTGATCAGTTCGCACACCGCTTCGTAGCCGAAGTCGATCGCTTCGATCACGTCTTGCTCGGGCAGCTGGTTGGCACCGGCTTCCACCATCACCACGCCCTGGGGCGTGCCAGCTACCACCAGATCAAGCTCGCTGCGCTCGATTTCACGGAAGCTCGGGTTGAGCACGAAGTCGTCGCCGAGCAGACCCACCCGCACGGTGGCCATGGGGCCATAGAAGGGAATGCCGGCCAGCAGGGTTGCCATCGAGGCGCCGGTGACTGCGAGCACATCGGGTGGCACGCGCTCATCGAGGGAGAGGCAGGTGGCCACGATCTGGATGTCGTCGCGCATCCAGCTGGGGAATAGGGGCCGGATCGGCCGATCGATCAGGCGGCAGGTGAGAATCGCTCGCTCAGAGGGACGGCCTTCGCGACGGAAAAAGCTGCCAGGGATGCGCCCAGCGGCGTAGAGACGCTCTTCGTAATCGCAGGTTAGGGGCAGAAAATCGATGCCTGGGCGACCGCCGGAGCGGGTGGCGGTGACCAAAACCGAGGTATCACCACACTCAACCATCACCGAGCCCCCAGCCTGGGGGGCGAAACGACCGGTGGTCAGCCGGATCTCCCGACCATCGAAGGAGATCGACTGAGTTTGTCCTTGCACGTGCGCTTATGTCCTGTTGTTGTCAGGGACCATTCTCGCATTTAGGCAGTTACTACTGGGGCATCCTTCGCTTTTTATCGCGTTTATGGGCTTTCTTGGCCATAAAAAAAGCGCCCGTAGGCGCCTTGGGAATCTTTGGCTGATTACCAGGAAGACTTGACCACTCCAGGCAGCTCACCCTTGTGGGCACGCTCGCGCAGCTGGTTGCGGCACAGACCGAAATCGCGGTAGTAGCCCCGGGGCTTGCCGGTGGCCCAGCAGCGGTTGCGTACGCGGTTGGGAGCGCTGTTGCGGGGCAGCAGCTGGATTTTACGGTGGATTTCCAGACGCTCCATGGGACCTGCAGCGGCGTCGAAGGCTGCCTTGAGGGCAGAGCGCTTGGCGGCAAAACGCTCAACCATCTTCTTGCGCTTGACATCGCGCGCAATCATCGACTTCTTCGCCATGCGGCCTGAACTGCGATCGGATAAGTGCTTTCAATCTTACCTTGCGGCGGTGAGGCTCAGCGCCCAAGCAGCTGCTGCACGACCGGCAGCTGGGAGGTGTCCTTGACGATCAGCACCACGCTCAAGCCCACCAGGAAGACAAAGCCCGACTGCATGAAAGCCATCTGAAAGCGCTCGGGCAGGGGCTTACCCCGCAGGCCCTCGAGCAGCAGAAACACGAACTGACCGCCATCGAGCAGGGGTAGCGGCAGGGCATTGAGCACCGCCAGGTTGATTGAGATCAAGGCGGTGAAGATGAACAGGCTGCTGCCGCCCTGCTTGGCCAGCGACGCCCCCATTTCCACAATTTTTACGGGGCCAGATACTTGGCCGGCGGTCTCGCCGAAGTGGGTGGCGAGGGTCACGAACCCTTCCACGGTGCGGCTGGTGAGAGCGGCGAAGTCGTGGTTGGCCTGGCGGAAGGGCTCCAGGGGCGTGCGGGCGGGGCGGAAGGCCTCGGTGCCATTTGGTTGCAGCTGGGCGCCGATGCGGCCAACGCCGCCGAGATCGGCGGGGGTGAGATCTAGAGGCAGGGTTTGGCCGTTGCGCTCGGCTTCGAGGCGCAGGGTTTGCTCGGGGGCGGCCTTGATGCGCTCCACCAAGGCGGCAACGGCGCTTTGGCCGCCGCCCAGATCGCTGCCATTGAGGCTCAAGATGCGGTCGCCCGGCTGGAGGCCGGCAGCAGCAGCGGCTAGGCCGGGTTGCACGCCACTCACCAGCACGCCGGGGCTGGCGCTGAAACCGGCGGGTATGCCGAGCACTAGGCCCTGGCCGAGTAGCACCGCATAGGCGAGCACCAAGTTGGCCAACACGCCGGCGGCGATCACCAGGGCCCGCTGGGCTAGGGGCCGGTTGCTCAGCAGGTTGGGGTCGTTTTTGGGGATGGGGCTGTCTTCATCGTCATCGGGAAAGGCCACGAAGCCGCCCAGGGGAATGGCCCTTAGGGCGAATTGCACACCGCGGCGCTGGCGCTCGATCAGCACCGGCCCAAAGCCGATCGAAAAGCTGCTGACGCGGATTCCCTGCAAGGTGGCGGCAAAGAAATGCCCCGCCTCGTGCACCACGATCAGCCCCGCCAGGATCGCCAGTGCTGTGAGAACGCCCATCCAGGCCCCGCTATTTATGCATCCATTGTGCTGGGTTTGCTTGGGGCCAGGGGGGCGGCATGCACGCTTAAACGCTGAACTAAGTCTTGGCTAAGTCCAGTTGCTGCGGCCGTGTGTTCCCCCGCCGAATCCGGGCCGTGGCAGCAGCAGCTCGACCCTTAAGATCCCGCCTCAGCAGTAGTTGTTTTTACCCATATGACGCGCTATTTGAGTGCCCTGATCTGCGCCACCTTGCTGCAACTGCCCGCCGCATCAGAGCAGGAAGCAGTGCAAGAAGCAGTGCAAGAAGCCCAAACCGAGGCGCTGGCCACTGAGGCCCAGAACCCGATCTCGAATTTGGTCAGTGTTCCGTTTTAGTACAACCTCACTCCGGGCATTGGGCCCAATGAAGACCAAACCCAGAGCCTGCTGAATATTCAGCCAGTGGTGCCGTTTTCGCTCAGCCCGAATCTCACTTTGGTGACCCGCACGATTCTGCCGGTGCTGAGCCAGCCGACGGCAACGGGCATTCAAAATGGCATCGGCGATCTCAACCCCAGCTTCTTCTTCGTGCCCAAGGGCAGGGGCGCTTGGACCTTTGGTTTTGGCCCCACGCTTGTATTACCAACGGCTAGCGATAGCAGCCTGGGCCGGGGTAAGTGGTCTGCGGGGCCGGCGGCGGTGGCGGTGTACAGCAAGGGCCCCTGGGTGGCTGGGGCGCTGGTGAACAACGTCTGGTCGTTTGCGGGCAAAAGCGATCGCAGCTCGGTGAGTGCTTTCCTGCTGCAGCCCTTCATTAACTTCAACCTGCCCCACGGCTGGTATCTGGTGACCTCGCCGATCATCACCGCCAACTGGCGGGCGACCAGTGGCGACCAGTGGATTCTGCCTGTGGGCGGCGGTGTGGGCCGCTTGTTTCGCATCGGCAAGCAACCGATCAATGCGTCGCTGCAGGCTTATGCAAATGTGGTGAATCCTGATCTTTTCGGTGATGTCACGATCCGGGCCCAGATTCAGTTTTTGTTCCCGAAGTAGGTGAGGCGGCTCCGTCACTGTGCCTAGATACGCGGCCTAGATACGCGCGATTAGCTGAACCCTCAGTCAATCGTCCATGCCTATCTACCCTGGCAGGCTCGATGAGTATTCCCTGCGCTCGTTATCGAGTACCTGGTATATCAGCCGGGGCTGAATGTTGATGCGCCGTGAGTAGGCGCCGCTCAGATCACCAACAAGGGCTTCGTAGGGCGGTGGCCATGCCTTCAAGGATCGATTCGCCCATCCCTTGAATCGACCCCTGCTGCAGCAAGCTGGTTTGGAGCATGAGGTGCCGG
>NZ_JAGQCR010000068.1:0-13078 GCF_024346295.1 Cyanobium sp. BA20m-14 | reverse complement strand
TCACCGTGCTGGCGGTGCTGAGCATGGTGCTGGGCAACGTGGTGGCCCTGGCCCAGACCTCTATGAAACGGATGCTGGCCTACAGCTCGATCGGCCAGGCCGGCTTCGTGATGATCGGCCTGGTGTGCGGCACCGAGGACGGCTTCGCCGCGATGGTGCTCTACATGGCGGCCAACCTGTTCATGAACCTGGGCGCCTTTGCCTGCATCATCCTCTTCTCGCTGCGCACCGGCAGCGACCGGATTTCTGACTACGCCGGGCTCTACCAAAAGGACCCCCTGATCACCCTGGGGCTGAGCCTCTGCCTGCTTTCCCTCGGCGGCATCCCGCCGATGCTGGGCTTCTTCGGCAAGATTTATCTATTTTTTGCCGGCTGGGCCGACCACCAATACCTGTTGGTGGTGGTGGGTTTGGTCACCTCGGTGGTTTCGATCTACTACTACATCTCGGTGATCAAGATGATGGTGGTCAAGGAGCCCCAGGAAGCCTCAGACGTGGTGAAGGCCTACCCGACCATCTCCTGGAGCGTGGCCGGCCTACCGGCCCTACGCACCGCCCTGGTGGGTTGCGTGATTGTGACCGCCGTGGGCGGCATTCTCTCCAACCCCCTGTTCACCTGGGCCAGCCAGGCCGTCACCGGCACGCCGATGCTTGTGCAGGCGATCGGTTGAGCCCCATGAGCTCACCCGTGGCCCAGCTCGAGGCCGTCGACAAGGTTTACGGCAGTGGCGACACGGCCGTGCACGCCCTCGACAAACTCGATCTCACCGTCAACCGGGGGGACTACCTGGCGGTGATGGGGGCCTCTGGCTCGGGTAAGAGCACCGCCATGAACATCTTGGGCTGTCTGGATCGGCCCAGCAGCGGCAGCTACCTGCTCAATGGCACCCCGGTGGAAGGGCTCAGCGATGACCAGCTGGCCGACCTGCGCAACCGGGATCTGGGCTTCGTGTTTCAGCAGTTCCACCTGCTGCCCCAGCTGAGCGCGCTCGAGAACGTGATGCTGCCGATGGTGTATGCCGGGGTGCCGGCCGCCGCGCGACGGGAGCGGGCCCAGGCGGCCCTGGAGCGGGTGGGGCTGGGCCAGCGGCTCAACAACAAGCCCAACCAGCTCTCCGGAGGCCAGCAGCAACGGGTGGCCATCGCCCGGGCGATCATCAACCAGCCGGCCCTGCTGCTGGCCGATGAACCCACCGGAGCCCTCGATTCCCAAACGACCGCAGAGGTGCTGGACATCTTTGATGCCCTACACCAGGGCGGCATGACCGTGGTGATGGTGACCCACGAAGACGACGTCGCCGCCCGGGCCGAAAAGATCGTGCGCTTCCGCGACGGCCACATCCTGGGCTGAAACCCCGCCAGGCAGCTCAGCCCCTGACGCCTGGGGCCCCTGCAGGCGGCCGCTCGAGCCTCTGCAACAACTGCCCCATCAACAGGGCAATGGCATCGCTGCCGGCAGCTCCCTTGCCGGGATCAAGGTCGCCGGGATCCACCGCCACCCAGCCGCCATCGCCGGGCAGGCGCAGCTCGAAATGGAGGTGGGGCCCGGTGCTCAGGCCCGTGCTGCCCACCCGGCCGATCACCTCGCCCTGGCGCACCCGGTCTCCCTCCTTCACATACAGCTCACTGAGGTGGCCGTAGAGGGTGCGGCGACGGGGGCGGTCGTGCTCCACCTCGATGGCCAGGCCGTAGCCCCCCGCCAGGCCACTGCTCACCACCCGGCCGCCCAGGGCTGCCACCACCGGCGTGCCCTCCGGCGCCGCCAGATCGCGGCCGGCATGCATCAGCCAGCTGCCCAAGATGGGGTGCAGCCGGTAGCCGAAGTTGCTGCTGGTTATCGCCGAACCTATAAGAGGGAACAGCAGCTGGCGATTGCCGTTGCCGCCGATCGGCGCGGGCCTGGGCGTCACGCCGAACACATCGGCGAGGCGAAACGTGCCGCCGGCTCCCGCCAGCAGGGCTGAAACCGGCACGGTCAGGGGGGGCAGGGGGCTGGCAAAGCCGCCCGGCACCTCTCCGGCTATCGGACCGCTGCCTCCGTTGAGGCGACCTCGCCAGCGCACCACCACGCCGCTGCTGCATTCCTGCTGGGAGAGGGCTCCACTGCGGCAGGCCTGCTGGTGGGCGGGCACATTGAAAGGGGTGATGCCGGAGCCGCTGCGAATCCTGGCCCGCTCCGCCGGAGACACCACCCCATCTCGCACAAGGGAGTCGAGGGAGGCATCAAAGCGGGTGGGGGGACGGCTCGGCAGCACCGTCGGATCGGGCCGCAGCGGCGCCGCCCTGGGGGGAAGCGCTTGCTGCTGGGATGGCTGCCCAACTGGCTGCTCAGCGAGGGGCGGATCAACTGGAGGTGGCGGAAGCTGGGCCTGTTGCGCCGCTACCGGCCCCAGGCCCATGGCCCGGCCAACCATCGCCGCCACCGCTAGTGCGATCGCCACAGCTGGCAAACGCTGGACCATCTCAGGCAAGCAAAAACCTCGGCTCCCAAGGGTAGGCACCAGCACCGCCAAAGCTGGCCGGCGGGCTGGAGATGCTCAGAAATGGCGCTGCAGGGCCACCTGGCGGTTGCCCAGAGCCAGGCGCAATCGACCGCTGCCATCCAAACCCAGAACCTGCCAGGTCTCACCCCCGTGCAGCCAGCCAGCCGCCGGCCGCCACAGCCTGGCCTCGGCGGCGCTGCGCACCAGCTCGGGCTCGCTGGCGTGGGCGGCGGCCCAGTCGCAGGCGGCGAGCAGCCTGATCAGCAGCCGCTGGGGGCGGGCCTGGGGATGGCAGCGCCGGGCACCCAGGGCCTGGGCAAGGGAAATTGCGGCGGCAGGCACCCGGTTGCAACCGTTCAAGCCCAGGCCTACCTGGGCCCAGCGAATCGACCCACCCCGCAGCCGTAGCCGCGGCAGCAGGCCCGCCAGCTTGCGGTTGTGCACCAGCAGGTCGTTGGGCCACTTCAACTGCACCGGCACCCCCAGCTGCTCCAACTGCAGGGCCAAGCCCACCGCCACCGCCAGCCCCAGGGCCGCCGAGCTAGGCAAGGCCCCGGCCCAGGGGAAGGCCGCACTGAGCCAGAGTCCACCGGCCGGTGACTGCCAGGGGCGTCCCTGCTGGCCGTGGCCGAAGCGCTGGCGCCCAGCCTGCACAGCAAGCTTGGCCAGCGGCAAGCCAAGGCCCTGGCGCTGGGCCAGCCAGCGATCCAGCTCCAGCTCCGTGCTGGCACACACCGGCAACCGGCGCAGCTGCCAGCTCAAAGACCAGTCAGCCAGACGCCGATGCGGGCGGCAGCGGCCTCCAGCTCCGCCAGCGGCTGCACCAGGGCCAGCCGCAACCAGCCCTCCCCACCGGGGCCGAAGCCATTGCCGGGCGTCAGCGCCACGCCCGTGGCCTCGAGCAGGGCGGCGCAGAAGGCCTCCGAGCCCATGCCGGAAGCCTGGGGCGGCACCTGAAGCCAGAGGTAGAGCGCCATCGACGGCAGCTGCACCGGCCAACCCACGGCCTCCAGGGCGGCCGCCATCCCATCGCGGCGCTGCCGGTAGGTCGAGCGCAGCTGCTCGGGCCAGTGGGGAGCCTGCTGCAGGGCAGCGATCGCCCCGGCCTGCAGGGCCAGCGACTGGTTGAAATCCACCACCCCCTTGAGTTGGCGCAGGGCGGTGATCAACCACTCAGCCCCAATCGCAAAGGCAAGGCGATAACCACCCAGGCACCAGCCCTTCGAGAGGGAGAAAAATTCGATCCCGCAGCCACGCCAGTGGGGGGAGCGCAGCAGCGCCGGCGCCTCGCCATCGAGGGCCAGATCTACGTAGGGGTTGTCATGGGCGAACACCACGCCGTGGCGCAGGGCCAGCTCGGCGGCCCGATCAACCCAGGCCTGCTCGCCGGTGGTGGCGGTGGGGTTGTGGGGAAAACCGAGCACCATCAGCTTCAGGGCCTCCCACTGGCCAGGCCCCAGGGCTTCGAAATCGGGCCGCCACCCCGCCGCCCCGTCCAGCCCCAACAGCAGCGGCTCGGCCGATGCCAGCTGCAGGCCGCCCATGTGGGAGGGGTAGTAGGGATCGAGCAGCAGGGCCCGATCGCCCGGATTCAGCACCGCCAGCGGCAGGTGGGCCGTGCCCTCCTGGGATCCAACCAGCAGCAGCACCTCCGTTTCCGGATCCACTGCCACCCCAAAACGCTGCTGGGCCCAGTTGGCCACGGCCAGGCGGAAGGGGAGGGTGGCCCCATGGAGGCAGTAGGCCGAACTTGCCGGCTCTGCCAACTGGGCAGCCATCGCCTCGATCGCCGCAGCGGGGGGTTGCAGGTCGGTGGAGCCGAGCGAGAGGTCCAGCAGGGGGGTGAGGTTCTCGCTCGCAGCCCACGCCGCATAGGCAGACTTGCGCTGGTCGTTGCGGGCAAAGACGCCGCTGCCCAGCCGTGACAGCCGCTCAGAGATGGGCATCCACAAATGCCTGGAGCTGGGGTTTGGCCATGGCTCCCTCGTGGCGCGCCAGCTCCTGGCCGCCCTTGAACAGGATCAGGGTTGGCAGTCCCTGGATCTGCAGGGAATCGCGGATAGTGGGGTTGCCATCGGCCTCGAGCTTGCCCACCGCAAGGCGGCCGGTGTATTCGGCGTCGAGCCAATCCATCATGGGTGCCATCAGCCTGCAGGGGCCACACCACTGGGCCCAAACATCAACCAGCACTGGGTCAGCAGCATCCAGCACCTCGGTTTGAAAATTGGCGTCGGTGAGCTGAACAACGGACACGGCAAGGCCCCGCAAACTACTGGTGCTGAGCCGATTGTATGGAGAGGGAAGCCCCAGTTGGATGGCCAGAGGCCTCAGAGCTTGTCGATCGAGCGCTTCAGCTGCTCGAGCTCGGGGTCGAGCTCACTCACCTTGACAGGCTCCAGCTGGGGGGCCGCAACCCCGCCGGCCAGGCGGTTCTTCAGCGCCGCCAGCTCATCGTCCACATCGGGCGCGCCCTCCAGGGCCGCAAACTGGCTTTCCAGGTCTGCACCGGCCAGCTCGGCGGCCGCCTGGCTGCGGGCCTCCAGGGTCTGCACCTTTTCCTCCATGCGCTCGAAGGCCGCCATCGAGCTGTTGGTGCCCAGGCTGCCGACGGCGCTCTGCAACTGCTCCTGGGCCTGGGCCGCCTGGGCGCGGGCCTTGAGCATGTCCTTTTTGGTCTTGGCCTCGGCGATCCTGCTCTCGAGGGTGATCAAGCTCTTTTTGAGCTGCTCCACCTGGCCTGCCTGGCTCTGCAGCTGGGTGTTCAGGGCCGTGGCGGTGTCCTGGCAGGTCTTGCGGCGGCCGAGGGCCTCACGGGCCAGGTCTTCCTCACCCTTTTTGAGCGCCAGCTCGGCTCGCTCATACCAGGTGGCGGCCTGGGATTCGGCCTGCTCTGCCTGGTTCTGGATGCGCTTCTGGCTGGCGATAGCCGTGGCCACCGCCTGGCGCAACTTGATCAGGTCCGACTGCATGTCGGCCACCGATTGGTCGAGGATCTTGGCCGGATCCTCCATGGATCCCACCGCCGCATTGGCGTTGGCCCGGATCAGGCGGCTGAGGCGATCGAAGAAGCCCATCGGAGCTGGCAAGGGCGATGCTTGAGGGTAGCCAGAGTTTGGCGCGGTTTACCAGCGGGATTGCCGCACCCCCGATAACGTCAGCCCATGGCCAAGGCCTCCCGCCAGCAAACCCGCCAGATCGGCAACCTCAGCCTGCTGGTGCCGGCGCCGCGCCCACCCGCAAGCGGCCTGGCCAGCTGCCTGCGGGAGCTGGAGCAATGCTGGCAGCAGGGCGGGCACCTGGCGGCCCTCTGGCAGGCCTGGCCGCGCATCGCCGGCGCCCAGCTCGCCCCCCACTGCAGGCCCCTGCGCCTGCACAGCGGCCTGCTCACCGTGGGGGCGGCCCCGGGCCCCTGGCTCCAGGCCCTGCAATACAACCGGCACCAGCTGCTGGGGGCCCTGCGCGCCAATGGCTTCAGCGTGCGCGATCTGCGCCTGGAACAACACCACCCCGCGGCGGCCGCCCCCCCTGGCGGTCTGCAGGAAGGGGAGGTGTGGGCAGCCCACCCCAGCCGGGTGGATGTCCACGGCATGGCCACCTGTCCCCGCTGCAGCAGTCCGGCCCCGGCCGGGGAGATGGCCCGCTGGGGCCACTGCAGCTTTTGCCGCCAGAAGCAGCTGGCTCTGGCAGCCCGCCCCCCCGGCTAACTCAATAGCGCTCTGGGCGCGGCAGCCGCCAGTCGGCGGCGACCCCCTGCCGCTGCAGCTGGGCCGCCCGCTGCTCCAGCCGGCGGCGATCCAGGCGCCAGAGGCCATAGATGCCGCGACGCTCCAGCAGCTGGGGCTCGAGGCCCTGCCAGAAGGGCAGGGCGGCGGTGCCCGTATCGATCACCATCAGCAGGGTGGGCTGCTCGCCCGGGGTGCTGGCTGGCTGGCCGGGGCGGGTCTCGGTCCGAAGCCGGTCGGCCAGGTTGACCAAGTTGTGGGGCTCGGCCCCCTCGTAGATCACCACCCGGCGGCCAAAGTAGTGGAGGGAGGGCTTGAGCATCCCCACCATCGCCACCGGTTCGGCGGGGCGGGCTTGCCGAACTAGTGCCGAGGCCATCTGCCGCACCGGCAGGCCCCGCAGCCGATCACCTAGCTGCCAGGCAGGTTGGAGCACCAAGGGCACAAAGGCAAGCAGGGGAAGCTGCAGCGCCAGCAGGGCGGCGGCGCCACCGCTGCGCGCCTGGGAGCGCCAGCGAGCGAAGGCCAAGCCCAGAACCACGGCGAGGGCGTAGAGCCCCCCGCCCAGCAACAGCCAGCCACCGGCCAGCAGCTCCGTGGCCAGGGCCGGGATCTCCGGCGCCACAATCAGCGGCACCCAGAGGGGAGAAGCCAGCCAACCGACCGCCAGCAAGGCCGTCAGGGCAACGCTGAGTCGCCAGGCCCAGCCCAGCCCCCGCTGGGCTGCCAGGGCAATCAGCAGGCCCGCCGCCGGCGTGGCCGGCAGCCAGTAACTGGGCAACTTGGTCGCCGCGGCGGTGAAAAACAGCAGCACCGCCAGCAACCAGCAGGCCGCGAAACGCTGCAGCGAGAGTTCAGGCGCCAGGGGCTTCGCCGGCCGCCAGCTCCAGCGAAGGGGGCCCACCCCCTGGGCCAGGCCCAGCAACAGCAGGGGCGTGACCGGCAGGCTGGCGATCACCAGCACCGGCGCGAAGAACCACCAGGGCTGCAGGTGGTTGTTCACCACCACCGTGAAGCGCTGCAGGTTGTGGTAGCCAAAAAAGCTGCGCCAGAAGGGTTCCCCTGCCACCACCAGGGCGGCCCCGTACCAGGGAAGGGCCACCAGAGCCGTGATCGCCAGCCCCGGCAGGGGCCTCAGGCGCCGCCAGAGAGCGGCCATATCTGCCTGCAACCAGCCAAACAGCAGCAGGGTCAGGCCCAGCAGAACCACGGCCACCGGCCCCTTGGCCAGCACCGCCAAGCCCAGCAGCAACCAGCAGCGCCACCAACCCTGGCCCCGGGCGGCATAGGTCTGCCAGCCCAGCAGCAGGCTGAGGGCCAGGAGACCTGAAAACAGGGCATCACTGACGGCGATACGGCCCCAGAGCAGCACCAGGGGCGAAAGGGCAAAGGCAAAGGCAGCCGTCAGGGCGACCAGGGCCGGCCGGCCGGGCCGCTGGGGCCAGCGCAGCAGGGTGTCTACCAGGGCCAGCATCACGGCGCCGCAAGCCAGGGCCGAAGGCAACCGCGCCGCCCAGGTGCCCAGGGGGTTCCAGAGCTCCTGGCCGGGGAGGGCATAGAGCAGCCCCATCGCCCAGTAGACAAGCGGCGGCTTGTCGAAGCGGGGCAGGCCGTTTACCCGGGGGATCAACCAGTCACCGGTTTCGGCCATGGCCCGGGCCGAGGCAGCAAACAGGGGCTCGGTCTCGTCCACCAGGCCGGAGCTGCCCAGCTGCCACCCAAACAGCACCAGGGCCACCGCCGCCGTGATCAACAGCACCTGACGGCGCTGGAACGAAGCGACGGGCGGCGGGGCCATCCGGCCAGGGCGGAGGCATCGAACCTATCCCGGCCCTATCCCGGCCAGATTCGCGGGCGGCCGGCGATGGCATTGGGAGTTTGCAGAAACACGCACACGCCGAGCACGCTTCCCCCAAGCAAAAGCTGATTTCTTGCTTATTTCAGCTCTCAGCGCAGTTCATACGGCTGGGCGAGGCCCGTTTGGGCAGTTTTTGAGGCTTTTGGCCGTGCAATTGGCCACACCTCTGGGCAAAGCGCTGCTCACGCTGCCTCCATCGCCGCGGGACGGAGCAGATTGCCCAGGCGGATCAGGTTGTAGGCGATCACATGCAGACCAAACACCGCAGCGGCCTTTTCGGTGCCGCGCAGTTTGAACTGGCGCAGTCCGCCCCACTGTTACTCCTGCGGAGAAGACTTCCTCTAGATCCAGGCAAACACCTTCTCGATGCCCTGCGGGCATTGATCGACTTGGCGTAGCCCTCGTGGCGGGTGGTGCGCCCGTCAAAGGCGTAGCCGCCTGCGCGAGCAGTGTTCTGGGCCACGTGGGGCGTGACGCCGATGCGACGCATCTCAGAGACAAAGCCCTTGGTGTCGTACCCCTTGTCGGCACCAAGGGTTTTCTGGTGGGCACCGGGACGATCAGCTGCCATTGATTTGGCCGCATCCCGTTCCCCGGTGCCCACCGCTTGGGTGACTTGGCAATCCACTATCAGGGCATTGCGGTTGTCCATGAGCACGTGGCCCCGATAGCTCGGATGGGATGGATGGGCGTGTGACTTGCGGGCCAGTAGTGCGTCTGGATCCGTCCTTGAGCGGTGGGTCTTGTTGCTGAGCTTGACGCCGCGGAAATCGCCCTTGGCCCGCTTCTTGCTTTCTTGGTGCTGACCAAAACCCTCTCCAGGGCCTGATGGCGGTGGTGGTGGTTCGTCCTGACCATCGATCCGCTCCAGGGAGGCATGGGAGGCCCAGGTCTGCAGCAGGATGCCATATACTGAAAAGTGCTCATCGCTGAGCAACGGCTTGACCTCTGGAGCCGCCATTAGCTTCTCCAGGAACCTGCCCATCACCTGGTCATTGAGGAGCCGTTCGCGGTTCTTGGTAAACGTGATGGGGTGCCAGATCGGATCGTCGGGGCTCAGGCCGACAAACCAGCGGTACAGCAGGTTGTAGTGGAGCTGCTCGAGCAACAACCGCTCCGAGCGGATGCCGTAGAACGCCTGCAGCAACGAGGCCATCAGGAGTTGCTCGGGCGGGACTGAGGGCCGGCCTTCTGCGGCGTAGAGCTCGCAAAAGGTGGGATTGAGCCGATCAAGGGACTGATCCGCCAGTTTCCAGATCCGCCGCAGCGGATGACTGGCCGGGATCCGCTCCTCAATCGACACGTAGGAGAACAGGGAGCCGCTGCTCTCCCGGTGACCTCGCATCTGGGCTGGGCAGTTGCCCTATTTTCGCGCAGGTCTGGTTTTTAAGCAAACTCATAAGGCCCACCATGGCACTGAGCCTTGGGCCGTAGCCGTAGTGACTGGCCTCTACATCGGCCGCCAGGGTTGTACAAGTGCACCACTTATAAACAGGCGGGTGGTGTGCAGAGCAACTCCTTATCTTCTATAAGGCTTCGCCAACGGAGGAGCTGCGCCTACCGCCTGGATCAGTGGGCCCTCCAGCTCCAGGGTGCTCAACAGCTATTTGGGGGCTGCTTGTTCAATGGATTCGCCGGTGTCGTAGGTCGTTTGGGCCAGGGCGACGCCAAGATCCCGGGCATAGACCGTCACCTGGGTGCGCGGCGACAAATCGGTGACTGCCATCTTCGGCCTCAACCGCAGAGCCTCGCAGCGTCATTCGCCGCAAATAAGCTGCTCCAGACCCTCGGCCCCGCCTGCGACCTGGCTGATCATTCAGGCCTGAACCACATCGCCAAAGTTCTCCAGGTGAGCCTTGTTGTAGCCGTCAGGCTTCCGCGCAGCGGTCTAGGTAAAGGAAGGTGGCATCGGACCGCCGACGCTTGAAATCCAAGCCCAGCAGCGTGGCCAGCAACAGGAACCACTGTGGGTAGCTCACACCACGGCAAACGCGTCAATCGGGGATGGCCTTGAGAAAGCTGATTAGCTGCGGCGTCTGGGATTTGGGGGCATGGAGTTGAGCCATGCCCGCCGACCAAAGCCAATGCTGCCAGGCCCCGCCAGCACGCCGTGGACACACTTTTTGGCGACCCTGCGGTAGTAACGCATAAGGCAATCTTATGAGTCTCATTACCGCGACAGCCCTGTATTGCCATGCGGTCATCGCCCTCGGCGAAGCACGTTGTTCCGGGCGCGAGGTGGGTGTAAGATTGGGGGATTAGGGCTCTAATACTGTGATAAAAGCTTCGATCCACGGCAAAATCGTTCTTGCCTACGACGCAGGCCTGTTAGATCTTGACCTGCTACTCGGCGGGCTAGAAGGCGATGTGCTTGCCGTTCCTGTGCATACCCAGGACGACGCCTTAGCTGTGGTGGATGCAGCGTTGAAGGCCACCGGCTCCAGGCGCCTGATGGTTTTGTGCCATGGCCGCGCTGGCGAGCTGATGCTGGGTGCTGAAGTGATCGACCAAAGTGCGCTGGAGAGGCGGGCTGCCCTAGTGGCCAGCTGGGGAGTGCAGAGCATCGACCTCTATGCCTGCCACGTCGGAGCCGACAAGGCCTTCGTGCAAGCCCTGGAGCAACTGAGCGGTGCCGTGGTAGCTGCCAGCAATCGTGTAGTTGGCCACGCATCAGTGGGCGGCAGCTGGGAGCTGCAAGGCGTCGCTAATTCTGTAGTTCCGTTTTCTCGCTCAGCTCAGGACGCGTGGAGCCTGGCACTAGGCGTTGACCTTGCCTTCAATCCTGGCGTTGATCCCAGCAACCCCCCCCTCACCGGCTGGGACGAAAACAACAAGCTGATTCCCAACGGATCAATCTCGGTAGCCGAGGCAAACTTCCTTCTTGATCTGTCCCCCGGCGTCACCCTCAAAGCCTCCATTTACCCAGCAGATACCGCCGCAAACCTGGCGGCTCTCGCCGGCACTGGCCGAGTCACATTCGTACATGTATTCATAACTGGCTCAGTGGCTGCAGCGGATCTCAGCTTGATCCGTCTCGCAACAATTGGCACCATCAACGGTTCGGCGCTCACCGACATCAACGGCACCGCTGCTGCTGTCCTTCAAGCGCTAACCGCCCTCGATACAGATCCCACCAACTTCAATACCCTCCTCTCGGCAGGTGCCGCGGCTGCAGCCGATATAACGGCCATCGAGACCGCAAATGGCACTGGCACCATCGGCGGTTCGGCGCTCACCGACATCAACGGCACCGCTGCTGCTGTCGTTCAGGCCCTCACCGATCTCGATACAGATCCCACCAACTTCAACTCCGCTCTAACTGGAGTTGCGGCTGCAGCTGATATCACGGCCATCGCAACAGCCAATGGCACTGGCACCATCGACGGCTCAGCCCTCACCGCCATCAACGGCACCGCCGCAGCTGTCGCTCAGGCCCTCACCGATCTCGATACAGATCCCACCAACTTCAACTCCGCTCTAACTGGAGTTGCGGCTGCAGCTGATATCGCGGCCATCGCAACAGCCAATGGCACTGGCACCATCGACGGCTCAGCCCTCACCGCCATCAACGGCACCGCTCTTGAAATCATCACCGCTTACAGCCTCGGAATTTCGGGTCTCGGTAATAAAGCACTGAGCGTCACTAATTCATCCATCAGTGTTGAAACCGCCAATGCCATCGCCGCCAATACCTCCGGCATCGTCACCGCGACGATCAGCGAGCTGGAAGTCACAACACTGCTGATGCTGGAAGATGACCAGGTCAACGCCTACACTATCAAAGCCGAATCGATAACAGTCGACCAGGCAAACGACCTTCTTGAGCTTACCTTCGGCGAAGTCAGTTGCAACATTGAGATCCGTGATACAACCGGTAACGCCGCAGACCTCGTAGCCACTCTCAGCGGCCCTGAGGGTAACCGACTCAAAATCGTACACCTATATATAGTGGGCTCAGCGGCTGCAGCCGATCTCAACACTATTCGTTCCAAATTTGGAACGAATATAGCTGGCTACATCGAACCTACGTCGGCGCTCACCGACATCAACGGCACCGTTGTAGAAGTCCTTGAGGTCTTCACCACCGGCGGTGGCGGTCGTAATTTCGGTGATGTCGCCACAACTGCCAATGTCACCGTCAACGATACGGCCGGTGTTGTTCTGGAAGCCAGCGCCCTGAGAACCCTCGGCGGTAACACCTCCGGTGTGGTCACGGTGAGCAAGGCGGTCGTTATCTCTGGCAGCGCTGCAGAAGTCACCGCAGCTTTGGTCAACCCCGACACCCTCGTTGTTGCCACAACTGCCAATGTCACCGTCACCGACCCCATCGGCGTCGATGCTGTCAATGACATCGCCGCCGAAACCGATGGTGTGGTCACCGCGACGATCAGCGACGAGGACGTCACAACACTGCTGACGCTGACGGATGACCAGGTCAACGACTACACGATCACGATTAAGGATGGGACGGCAACAGCCGCGGATCTGAACACGATCGACGGCAAGACCTTCGTTGTGGTGGATGCCACCGCTGTCGGAACCATCAGTGGTTCCCTGGCTGAGCTCCTCGCTGCCACCGACGATCAGTCCACGCTGGATACAGCTGCCAACGTCGTTCTGACGGTGACTGATGCGGACACGGAAACGCTGCTGGCGACAGATCTGTCGACGCTTGGCGGCAGGACCACCGGCACCGTCACAGTCTCCAATGCCGTCACCATTTCCGGTAGCCCCTCTGAGGTGACCGCTGCTCTGGTCACAGCCGACACCCTGGTTGTTGCCGCCGCTGCCAAGGTCAGCATTTCCGGCAACACCTCCGTTGGAGAAGCCAATGCCATCGCTGTCAAGACCGCTGGTGTGGTCACCGCGACGATCAGCGAAGAGGACGTCACAACACTGCTGACGCTGACGTATTCACATGTCAACGACTACACGATCACCATCGATGACACCACCGGTGCTGCAGCGGCTCTCAATACACTCGATGGCCTGACCTTAGGAGTCATCAACGCCGG
>NZ_JAGQCR010000067.1:0-13225 GCF_024346295.1 Cyanobium sp. BA20m-14 | reverse complement strand
CACAAATTTTCGCCCAAATATTTAGGCACAAAAAAGCCCGCGGCTGGCCGCGGGCTGGGGGAAGGGCTTGGCTGAATCCCTACTTGGCCGCAGCGGCGAAGTCTGGATAGGCCTCCATGCCGTGTTCGCCGATGTCGAGACCCACGATCTCTTCTTCAGAATCGACCCGGATGCCTCCAAAGAAGGCGCCGACGATCGACCAGAGAATCAACGATGCAACGATTGATACCACTGCAAAGGTGAGAGAGCCGACGAACTGAATGCCCAGCTGGGAGAAGCCGTGGCCGGTAAACAGGCCCTTGTCGATGTGGAAAAGGCCCACCGCCAGGGTTCCCCAGATGCCGCAGCATCCGTGGACTGAAAAGGCGCCTACCGGATCATCGATTTTTAGGCTGTCAATCAATGCCACTGCGAAGACGACGATAATTCCGCCAAGGAAACCCATGACCCAGGCAGAAGTCATCGAGATGGCATCGCAGCCAGCCGTGATGCTGACCAGGCCGCCGAGGATACCGTTGATGGTCATGGTGATGTCAGGCTTGCCTGGCCGCTTGTCAGGGCCGAAGCCTGGCAGCTGGGAGGCCAAGGTGGCTGCGATACCGCCACCAGCTGCACCAAGGGTTGTGGTGACAGCGATGTAGGGAACCTCGGGGGCCATGGAAAGCCAGGAGCCGGGGTTGAAGCCATACCAGCCGATCCAGAGGATCAGGCAGCCCAGGGTGGCGATGGCCATGTTGTGGCCAGGAATCGCCTGGGGCTTGCCATCGATGAATTTGCCGATCCGGGGGCCGAGGATGATGGCCCCCATCAGACCAGCCCAGCCACCCATCGTGTGCACCACAGTGGAGCCGGCAAAATCAATGAAACCGAAACGATTCAGCCAGCCACCACCGAGGCCGGCATCGTCGGGGAAATTCCATTGCCAGCTACCCATAATTGGGTAAATGAAACCCACCAGAAAGATAGAGAAGATGATGAAAGTAGTGAGCTTAATACGTTCAGCCACCAGGCCTGAAACGATTGTGGCTGCTGTGCCTGCGAAGGCAACTTGGAAGAGGAAGTCAACACTTGGAACCAGGCTGCCATCAGTAACCATCTCAGGAGTGACGGTTGGATCGAAGAAAAGCCCCCCGAACTTCAGCCAGCCGGGAATCACCCAGTCTGCGTTGTACATCAACTTATAGCCGATGAACCAGTAGGCGCTTGCTGCTATAGCGAAGACCAGCAGATTCTTAAAGAGGATGTTGACGGCATTCTTTTGGCGGCATAGCCCGGCTTCCACCATGGCGAAACCGGCGTTCATGAAGATCACCAGAATCGCGCAAATCAGCAGAAGGAGATTGTTGGCGAGGAATGCTGGAGTGAGCTCGGGAAGCTCGGCTGCGTGGGCTGAAAGATTGAATACACCCAGGCCAAAAAGGGCCAGGGGCACGCAGGCCAGCCAAACGAGGGAGCGGCTGCTGCTGAATCCGCGAATGCTGCGGAACAACATCATCGGACCTTCGGAGAGGCTGGCCTCGTGGAGGCGTCTGCGCCTCGGAGGGGTGGATGCAATGGTCATGGGCAGTTCAGAGGGACGGCTGCGCAGATGGGGGATGGTCGAAATCCCAACGCTGGGAACAATGAGCTCTTCCAGGGAGATGGGATGTTCGTTTTGTTACCAAATCGCGCCCAGGCAGGGGTTCGGAGCCTCGCCGCAATGATTCCCGCCCGACTGCAAAGTTTTCGAACAAAATCCCCAAAATGTTCGCCATGAGCATTATTTCTGAGCTATGAGTGCGGGAAGCGAAGTTCTGCTTCTTTGTAAGATTGGTTCTTGGAGTTGGGTTTGTCGAATTCGGCCCTTTTGCTGGGCCTGACCCCTTGGGCGGCGTTTGAATCGGTTGCTACAGAAGGGGCGCCTGCTTTTTCGCTAAGAACAAAACGATTGCCACTGGTATCGCGTGAAACAGATTCAAGCTGTCATCCGTCCTGAAAAGCTCGAACTGGTCAAGGATGCCCTGGTAGCCCTTGGCATCAATGGTCTGACCGTTTCATCCGTCCAGGGTTTCGGCAAGCAGATGGGCTACACCGAGGTCTACCGAGGGGTGAAAATTGAGGCGCGCCTGCTGCCCAAGATGATGATCACAACGGTTGTCACCGACTCTGCAGTGGCCGGTGTGCTCGATGCAATTCAGGCCGCTGCCCGCACCGGCGAAGTAGGCGACGGCAAGATCACCGTCACCCCTGTGGAAAATTCCATCCGGATCCGCACCGGCGAAACCGGCGACGCCACCCTGGATTGAGCCCCCCCGCCCCTGCCCTGGCCAAACCAGACGCTGCCTTGAGTTGGGCAGAGCTCCAGCTTCTCTCTAGCGACCAGCCGGATCCGGGCTTGGGCCCCACCAACGCCCAAGCCAACCTGCGTCTCTTTGGCCAACCGGAGAATGCCCTGCGGGTCACCCTTTTCCGTGACCACCATGCCTGGTGTCCCTACTGCCAGAAGGTGTGGCTCTGGCTCGAGGAAAAGCAGATCCCCTATCGGATCCGCAAGGTCACCATGTTTTGCTACGGCGAAAAGGAGGCCTGGTTCAAGGGGCTTGTGCCTACAGGCATGCTGCCCGCCCTCCAGCTCGATGGGCGCCTGATTACTGAAAGTGATCGCATCCTTGAGGCTCTGGAGCGGGCCTTCGGCAGCCTGGGGCCGGCCATGGGCGACCCCGAGGTGCTCCAGTTGCGCCAGTTGGAGCGGCTGCTCTTCCGTGCCTGGTGCCAGTGGCTCTGCGCGGCGGGGCTCGGGCCCCGGCAGGAGGCTTCAGCCCAGGCCGCCTTCGGCCAAATGGCCGCTGCCTTCCAGCAGGCCCTTGAGCTGCAGCCTGGCCCCTTCCTGCTGGGGGAGCTCAGCAGCGCCGATCTGGTGTTCGTGCCCTACGTGGAGCGGATGGCGGCAAGCCTGGCTTATTACAAAGGCTTCCTGCTGCGCCGCCAATACCCCGCCATAGACCGTTGGTTTGCCGCGCTGGAGCAGCGCACCACCTACCTCGGCACCCAGAGCGACTTTCACACCCACGCCCACGACCTACCGCCCCAGATGGGCGGCTGCTACGCCAGTGGCTCGGAGGTTCAGCGGCAGCTGGCCGCCCGGATTGATAGGGGCCCCTGGCCGATCGAGGCGCCCGATCCGGAAACCAGCCAGGCCGAACCAGCCCACTCCGCGGCTGTGGCCCTGGGCCGGGTGTTGAAGCACCGCGCTCCGATCCTGGCCAGGAACCCAGCGGGGCCGGCGGGCTTCGATCTGCCCCTGCGAACGGCCCTCACTGCCCTGATCCGGGGCGGGGCACTGCCGCCGCCGCCCGGCAGTGCCGCTTCTCTGCGCTACCTGCGGGATCGAATCAGTGTGCCCCGCGACATGCCCCTCCATGCGGCCCGCCGCTTACGCCAGGCTCTGGAGGCCACCGCGGCCCTGGATCCCCAGGATGGCGCGCTCCAGGGGCCAGCCATTCCCGTGGCCCACCGGCGCGACCAGGATCCCCAGCCATTTCTGCAGACCCCACCTAGGGTTTTGCCACTCGCCTGATCGTCGGTGCCGCTCTCTCCTCTCCGCCGGATCGCCCCCGGCTGGGCCCTGTCGGCTTGCCTGGGTGCCACCTGCCTGGCCCCCGCAGCTCTGGCCCCCGCGGCTGTGGCAATGGAACTGCGGGGCACCACCTACTTCACCAGGCCCCCCTGGAATGTGGACCTGGTGAGTTACTACACCACCGTTTGGCAAAGCCGCGCCGAGTACTACTTCACCATCAGCCTCGATCCCGAGGCCGGGGCCTCCCTCGGTGGCCTGACCATTCAGCAGACCCGCGGCGTGGACACCCGGTTTCCTTTTTTTGTCGAGCGCACCTCGGCGTTTCTGGGGCGGCCCCGCCGCCAGGGTGCCCGGGTGCCAGTCGAGGCCAGCTTTGAAAGTGATGCGCGCCGCTTCACACTCCGATTCCCCGAGCCGGTTTCACCTGGGCAAACCGTCACCGTGGTGTTGAAGCCCTGGAACAATCCGGCCAGCTCAGACACCTATATGTTCCAGGTGACCGCCTTCCCAGCCGGCCCTAACCCCTCGCCAGCACCGGTGGGATTTGGCACCCTGCGCATCTACGACCCCGATTGGCCCTGAGCCATCGTCTGCCCTATGGCAAGTTGGCGCTGGCCCCTGGTGCTGCTCGTGTGGGTCGGGCTCGCCGGTCCCCCACCTCTGCGGGCCCAGGCAGAGCCGCCAGTGCCCATGCCCAAGGAGCTGCCGCTAGAGGTTGTGGTGGCGGATGTGCAGCCTGAGGATGCGCTCGCTTCTGCCTCCCTTGCCCCGGCTTCCCTCGCCCCGGCCCCAGGGGAGGCCGCCAGGCCGCCGGCCCTGACCTATCCCCTCAAGCGCTTCGCCGCCGGCATGGACCCCTGGGGCTGGCGCTATTCCCAGCGCCGGGGCGCCTGGCGCATGCACACCGGGGTGGATCTGGCCGCCGACGAGGGCACGCCTGTGCTCGCTGCTAGTGCCGGCCGGGTGCTGCTGGTGGAGTCGATCAGTGGTTATGGCACCACCGTGCTGCTCGACCATGGTGCGGGTTGGCAAACCCTCTACGCCCACCTGCTCAGCACCAGCGTGGCGATGGGCCAGCGGCTCAACCAGGGGGAGGTGCTGGGGGCGGTGGGCATGACGGGCTCGGCCAGTGGGCCCCACCTGCACTTTGAGCTGCGCCGCCGGGGCTCCAGTCTTCTGGCCCTCGATCCCACCCCCCACCTGCCGCCCCTGCTGCCCCCACCTGCCTTGATACAGCCTGCCCTGACACCGCTTGTTGCCACAATGGATCCCTAGTTGCGGCCCAATGCCCATGCAAGCCCAGTGGAATGGTCGGGTGATTGCCAGCAGTGATGACATCGTCACCGTGGATGGCAACGCCTACTTCCCCCTCGATTCGCTGGATTCCAGTTGCATACGTCCTTCCAGTCACACCTCGGTGTGCGGCTGGAAGGGCACTGCCCATTACTACGACCTGGTGGTGGACGGTCAGGTGAATGCCAACGCCGTTTGGTTCTATCCGGAGCCCAAGCAGGCCGCCGCCTCCATTTTGGGCCGGGTTGCCTTCTGGAAGGGGGTGAAGGTCGGCTGATCAGTCCTCTGGTTGCTCAGCTTGGCTCAGGTGAGCTCAGCAACCTGGAAAACGCAGGGTGCGCCAGTCACCGCTGGCGGTGCTCACCTCAACGCCGATGTCCACCGGCTCCTGGCTACTGCCGTAGTGGTCCTGCCACCACCCCATGGCCTCAGACCAGGCTGCATCGAGAGACTCGTAGAGATCATCGAGTACCGGGTGGGGGGCCCCCTGGCGATCCACCAGCCTGTAGTGGCGCACGTGGGCCGTGGATTGGGGACGGAAACTGGCCATGTCTAGCTTCGCTGCTCAATTGGACTAATCGGGAAATAATCGCGCCTGTGCCAGCTGGAAACTGTCACCTTGACAACATCTTCCCGTATCGCCTCCAGCTTCTTTGCTAGCGGCCCCTCCGGGCTCAGATCAGGTAGCGCCTGATGCACGACCGGCTCCAGAACACTAGGGCGGCCGTAGTGGCGCTCCAGAGCAGGCCAGAGTGCAGGGCCGTCACCAGCCTGCCCTCGCTAAAGAGGGCCAGGCGCACGATGCCGTAGGGCAGGGCCACCGCCAGGGCCATGGCCAGGGCCACGATCGCCAGGATTTGCCCCCAGGCGCGCCATTTCAGCAGGCCGATCGAGGCCACTAGCCCCACCACCGCGGTGGGCAGCACCGCACTCGCCCCGACCACGAGATTCGGCGTGCGCCAGCTGTCGAGCAGAATCACAGCCAGGCCAACCGGTATGGCCAGGGCGTTGGCCACCAGTCCCAGCCGGGCCAGGGTGACGTAGCCGCGGGGGGGCTGCTGCAACATCGCAAACGTTGGGCAGGCGATGGACCCATCGTCGGTCATGGTGAGCGGGCAGGATGGAGAGGTTTGAAAACGCACCACCTGGCGTTTCCCCCACTCCGGCGCGGCCCCCTCACCACCCTGCAGGTGAACCTGGGCTACCGCTGCAATCAGGCCTGCAGCCACTGCCATGTGGATGCGGGGCCCACCCGCACCGAAGCGATGGACGGGGACACCCTGTCTCTGATTCCGAAGGTGCTGGCCGCCCGGGGCCTCGGCTGCCTGGATCTCACCGGTGGGGCGCCGGAGCTCCATCCCCAGTTCCGGCAGCTGGTGGTGGCGGCCCGGCGGCTGGGGGTCGAGGTGATCGATCGCTGCAACCTCACCATCCTTTCGGAGCCCGGTCAGGAGGATCTGGCCCGCTTTCTGGCAGGCCAAGGCGTCACGGTGGTGGCCTCCCTGCCCTGTTACTTGGCGGCCAACGTTGATCTTCAGCGGGGATCAGGCGTGTTTGCCCGCAGCATCGCGGCCCTGCGCCAGCTCAATGCCCTTGGCTACGGCCAGCCGGACGGGGGGCCTGGCCTCCACCTCGTCTACAACCCCCAGGGCCCCGCCTTGCCTCCCCCCCAGGCCCAGCTGGAAGCCGATTACCGCCGGGTGCTGGCCAGCGAGCACGGGGTGGTGTTCACCAGTCTCTACGCCCTGGCCAACATGCCGATCCAGCGCTTTGCCAGCTGGCTCCAGGCGCGGGGCCAGCTGGAGCCCTACCAGGAGCTGTTGCAGGCCCGCCACCGCAGCGAAAATCTCGAGCAGGTGATGTGCCGCTCCCTGATCAGCGTTGACTGGCAAGGCTGGCTGTTCGACTGTGACTTCAACCAGCAGCTGGGCCTGGCGGCTGCCCCGCCCAGCCGGCCCCGGCACCACCTGCGGGACCTCCTGGTCCACGATCCCGCGGGGGATCCGATTGCGGTGGCCGACCACTGTTTCGGCTGCACGGCCGGTGGGGGCTCCAGCTGTGCTGGTGCCCTCAGTCAGCCACCTAGTCTCTGAGAACGTTCTGGCTGATCCCGGCCACGGCTTCGGGCAGGTTCGCTTGAGCAGACCCCCTGTCATTTCTGTGCTCCTGACTTGGTTGGGGGTGTTGGCGGCGCTGCCGGCCCTGGCCCTGCAGGGGCCGGCAGCGCCGGTGGCGGTCTGCGTGGTGTCTCCCCGGGTGGAAGCGGTGCACGAGGGCGATGCCCTTGGCCTGGTGCCCACGCCCCGGCCCCAGCTGGTGGTGATTGATCCGCTGCTGGAACTTCGCATCGAACGCCAGGGCCGCCTGGTGTGGCAGCAGCGGGCGGCTGCGGGCAAAACCTTCCAGGCCCCCCTGAGCTGGCCCCTCGATCCGATCACCCCAGGTGAGGTTGTGCTGTTGCGCCTGCGGCCCCGGCAGGCCCCCGAGGGCGCCTTTGCCCATGTGCAGCTGGTGGGTGCATCGGCCCAGCGGATGGCCAGCACCGAAGCCCTGATTCGCTCCCTGGGCCAGCGCCCTCCGGCCTGGCTTGCGGCCATCGAGACAGCCCTGGATGGGGGCGATGTGTCGTTGGCCTGGGCGCTGCTGTTCTCTCCCCAGCTGCCCGAAGCCCGCGAGCTCATGGCCCTGCGGGCCGAGGTGGTGCGGCGTGGCTGCGGCGATTGATACGGGTGTACTGTTTCTGAGCTTTCGCGCTGGCGGGGTTCGGGTGCCATGTTTTGCGATCCCTCTTGCGATCCCCCTAGTGATCTAGCCGGTGACCTGGTTTGGCTGGGCCCCCTCTCCCAGGACCAGGCTCCCCTGCTCCTGCCCCTGGCGCTGGAGTCGGTTTCCGCGGGATTCCCCAGCCCCGCCGACGATTACGTCGAGGCCGTGATCGATCTCAATGGGGTTCTGATGCCGCGCCCCAGTTCCAGCTTCCTGATGCGCGTGGATGGCGACGCCATGCGTGGCGATGGCATCCACCACGGTGATCTGTTGGTGGTTGACCGCAGCGTGGCTCCGCGCTCAGGTTCCACCGTGGTGGCGGTGCACCAGGGTGGCTTTGTGCTGCGTCGGCTGGAAGGGCGCCCGAGCCAGTGGCGGCTGGTGGCCAGTGATGCCACCAGCCCCGCGATCGCCCTCCAGGGGGAGGATCCCGATCTGCTGATCTGGGGTGTGGTGATCCATGCGGTGCATCACCTCACCAGAAGCCCTGGGAGCGCAGCCAGAGCCCCAGCAGCGCGATCGGCACAAACACGGCGCCCAGGATCTGCAGCTTGATGGTGCGGGGAGAGGGCGTTTTTTGGGGAGCCATGGAAGGGATGGGGCCGCAGCTAGTTGGGTCGGGGCCCTTTTAGCTGAAGACCGGCCAGGGCCGGCTGTTGTGCGGGCAACTCAGTTGGCGACAGTTCAGAATTTGGGGGGCTTCGATTCGTGGGGCGATGCTGCAGCAGCCACCTCTTTGGTCCAACCGGTATCAGGCTGGCCTGGCCCTGGCGGAGCGGTTGGGATCCAGCCACCACTGCGGCAGCAACACCAGGGTGCTGGCCCTGCCGCGGGGCGGGGTGCCAGTTGCGGTGGCCCTGGCTGGGCGGCTGCACTTACCAGTGGCGACCTGGTCGGTGCGCAAGGTGGCGGATCCCCAATGGCCGGAGGTGGCGATCGGAGCGATCGCTGGCCAGGGGGTGGCGGTTTGGCGCAATGGGGGGGAGGCGCGGCGCCGCGAGGCGATGGCCCGCTCCCATGGGTGGCTGCAGGCTGAGGAGCTGGAGTTGGCAAGGCGTCAGCGCCTGTTTGGTGATCCGGTGGCCCAGGAGCTGCAGGCACGGGATCTGATCGTTGTTGACGATGGCATCGCCACCGGGATGACGGTGAAGGCAGCCCTGCTGGCGCTGCAGCAGGTTCAACCCTGCAGCCTCACCTTGGCCGTGCCGGTGGTGGATCGCGCGGTGGCCGGGGAGTTGGCCGGGATGGTCGACCAGCTCGAAGCGGTGGCGATCGTCGACCAGCTCGCTGCGGTTGGGATGTGGTTTGAAACGTTTAACCAGCTCAGCGATCAGGAGGTGCTCGAGCTTCTTGAGTCGGCTCGGAATCAACTCAGGCGTTCTGCCTCCACCAGCGCCAGCCCTCCAGATTGATCAGCAGGCCGAACCCGGTGAGGGCCAGCATCAGCACGATCTGATCAGGTCGGGCATCGGGTACGACGATGTCGGCGATCAGATGGGGCAGATTTGTGATGGAGTAAACGACGCTGAACCAGAAGTGGATGCGGCGCCAGGGCCGCCAGCGCTTAGCAGGCGCGGCCGCAGTATCCGCATAGGCGATCAGCACGATCGCGATCAGGGGCAGGAGAAAGTAGCCGAGCATGGCCCCAAACAAAAGGGGCAGGGCGCTGGCGGGTACGTGGCTCTCGATCTCAGGTGACTGGCCATGGAATAGCGGCATCAGCCCCAGATCCACATGGAAAAGCATGGCCAGCAACCAGGTGATCCAGAGGGTGATCAGCCTCGGGGCATGGCGGGTGCCGCTGAGCATGGCGCTATGGGATATTTATCGCCGCAATCCTGCCATCTATCTAACAGTCGATGAAGTTCCTTAATTGCAGTAAAAACGAATCGTTTTCACTGAAACTCCCAAGCGCTTGGCAATCTCACCGATGGGTAGGGCGGGCTAATCCATCACTCCATTGGTGTTCCAACCATCCATAGTGGGGGAACGGGTCCACTGCCCCTGCAGTGGTCACAAGAGGAAAGTGCGGTGAGGGTTTGCCCAATTCCGCCGCTGTCCCGCAACTGTGAAGGGTTTGCCCCCTGAGCCAGAACACTCACCGTCATCTGCTCACCATCGTCCTCGGCGCGGACCGAGACAACCCATGAAACGCTTCACCGCCCCCCTGATCGCCACCGCAGCAGGTGCAGTCATGCTGCTGGACACAAGTCCCGTCCTTGCCCATGGCGCCGCCGCTGGTGGGGCCCTGGGTGGCTTAACCCACCCCTTGCTCGGCTTCGATCACCTGTTCATGTTGATGGCCGTGGGCACCGCCGCCTCCCTGATCTCTGCCCGCCTGCTGGTCTGGGCGCTGGCGGGGGCAGTTCTCGGCGCGGCCATCGGTCTGGCTGGCTTGAATCTTCCTTCTGCTGAAGTTATGGCGGCACTTTCCATTTCTGCGGTGGCTGGTTTGAGCCTGCTGGCAGGCAAGGCCGTCGGGACGGCCGACGCCAATGGGCCGATCAGCATCAGGCGCGCAGTGGTTGGCGCAGTAGTTGGCTCAGGGGTTGCCATTCACGCCATGCTCCATGGCCTGGAGGCCCCGCAAGAGGGCAATACCTTGATCTGGTGGAGTGGCGCCCTGCTCAGTTCTGCCCTGGTGTGCGCTGGGACCTGCCTGCTCCTGAAGAAACTGCCCCCATCCCTTACCAAGGCAGCAGCAATCACCTTGATTGCGATCGGAGGCCTACTTGCCATAGGCCAAGTTGGCCTTTTGGCCGGTTGAAGGATCCCAGTCTTTTGGCAGGGGGCGACCGACGCTGACACGTCGACGCAAGGCCGAGCTGCTGGGTGGTGATCAGAGCTCGCAGGGCGTGCTGCTCAGGCAGTCGACCAGCTTGTACCAGGCGGCGCAGCACCGAGATCAGCTCGGCATCAATCAGGTCTGGGGCCTGGAGGTTGGCTTCCGCAAGCCGGGCGCTGGCGGCGCCGTGGATTAACAGTGCCTCCACCAGAACCGAAGCATCTGCCAGAACCGAAGCATCTGCCAGAACCGAAGCATCCACCACCTCAACTCAAGTGGCCAGATTCCAGTCAGCGTCTCGCTAGGTTGGCATGAAAGCGGTACTGGCATGAACAGCTCGCGGCTGGTGGCAAAGCAGGTCGGCGCGAGCGGCCAGATCTCCCTTGGTAAGGAGTACGCGGGGCGCACCGTGTTGATCGACAGCAGCGAGCCTGGCGTGTGGGTAATCAAGACAGCGCAGACCATTCCAGATTCTGAACTCTGGCTCCATCAGCCGGAATCATCTGCTCGGCTTGATCGGGCTTTGCTGGCCATGACCGAACCATCCAGCCCTGCTGATCTCGAGGCGCTGGAGCAGCACCTAAGCGGCACGTGATTCAGCTGGATTTCAACAACCCCGAATTCCAGGCCAATTTGTTCGCGCTCAACAAACCGGACGCCTGGGCTGTCTTCAAGACACTCAAACTCCTGCAGGCGATGACTTGGGAGCAGATCCAAGCCAGCAAAGGCCTGCATTGGGAATTGATCCAGAGCCGCCAAGGGCCAGACGGTCAACGGCTCTACTCGATGCGCATCTCGCGCAGCTGCCGGGCCGTCGCCTGGCGCGATGGTCCATGGTTGCGCTTGCTCTCCCTTCACCCTGATCACGATTCGGCCTATCGATGAACGCCAGCGCCGGCCGGCATCAGGTGCTCATAGAAGCCAAGGATCTGCTCGGATTCGGCATTCACCAGGCGTAGTGGGCCACAACAGCCGTTTGATCGACCTCGGTGACCACAAACACGCGTGTTCTAGCGGCTCATGCCGATCAGCCAAATGGCGTGGGCCGCTTGCAGATCTTGCGCACCAACAGATTCCACCACATCAGCGCCGGCGAGGTGTTTGGCTCGCTGAGGCCTACGGGGCGCTTCTCGGAAACCACCCCCTGGTACCCGCGCAGCCTCTATTCGGCCAGCAAGGCGGCCAGCGAACACCTGGTGAACGCGTGGCACCACACCTACGGCCCCTGGCAGTTTCCCGAGAAGCTGATCCCGGGCGATGGCCTCAACGTGCGCGACTGGCTGTTAGTGGAAGACCACGTGGATGCCCTACTGCGGCGGTTGGCTGGGGGTGCTGGCGGCGGCATCACGAATGCTGGAAAGGAATGACGCGCCGTTTCAATGTGGTGGTGGAGCGCTAGCGAAGGTTTTTTTGTGGCAACTGTGCCGTCTCTACCTGGAGGTGGAGGGTGATTCAGCCAGTGAGCTGGACTTTGTGGGTATTCAAAGGGTCTGTATTGAGGCGCGAGCCGCTGTCCAATGTTTGAAATGAACAAAACCAGCTAGCTAAATGGGTTTTACGGTCACTTACGCGAGTCCAGTAATGGGTCCTGGGATCGCGCAGCCAAAGATCGCTCCAGTTACTGGTAGATGATTACGCCCTGGTCTGCGGCTGATTGCATCAGCCGGCGATCAAAGCTGGCCAAGGTTGCGCTGAGCCGGAGAGCCAAGTCCAGGTAGGTGGCGTCATAACTAGAGAGGTTATGGGAACGGGCCAGAAGGATCACCCTGGATTGGACTTCCCTGGTGTCTTCTGCATCCGTGCAGATCGGCAAGCTGCGGAGCCTGGCCAGGAATAGATCGCTGGCACTCTGGGCGATGACACCGCGCCGCTCGGCTACCACCAGCGCATTGGCCACTTCAAGATGCCAGAGGCCCGGCACCCACCAGGCTTTCTCACCACAAGCGGCCAGGAGTCTGCTGGCCCTTTCTGCGTCACTGGCTTGCTCACGTTCAAACATCCAGGCCAGGGCCATGGAGGCATCAATCACGAGGGTCAACGTCGCCCCTCCTCCACGAAGTTCGCCAGGTCGGCATCTTGGACGCCGCGAATAAGCGGGAGAGCCTGCATCGCCTCGATGGCTACGGCTACGCCATGGCTGGAGAGATGTTGGTGGGGCACCAAGTCGGCCACGGGCTTACCCCGAACAGTGATCGTGAAGTGCTCGCCATGCTCCACGGCCCGCAGCAGCCGCGAGAGCTGGGATTTGGCCTCAAAGGCGCCGATGGAACGCTCCATAGCCTTTTGAGCTGGTTATTGAACTCGTTTACTTGGCTTGGGGAAGTGCTGCAGATATCCCGCCGAGCGCCGTGGTGCGCCGCCTGCTGGTCGAGAGCGACGTGCTGGTGTTCAACCTCGACAAGTGGAGCTGCGTCAGCGATCTCACCAGCATCGAGGCCCTGCCTCAGGCGGCCGAGAACCACGTGGACCGTTCGATCGAGGGTCCCGCCGCCTACGGCTCGATGAGCTCGCCGGACTTCGTCTACATCGACAGCAACGTGACCGGCACCTTCCATCTGCTGCAGGCGGTGCGCGCCCACTGGGAGCAGCTGCCATCCGAGCGCCGCTTCTCGGAAATCACCCCTTACGACCCGCGCAAGGCGGCCAGCGACCAGCTGGTGAACGCCTGGCACCACACCTACGGCCTGCCTGCCGGTGGCACTCACCAAGTGCTCGAACAATCTGCGGGCCCAGAATCTACGATGTAAACGCTCATGGGTTCATCACTTCCACGGAGCAAAGCAGGCCGGGAGCCCTCGCCGCACGGGCGTCGGCGGTGAGCAGGG
>NZ_JAGQCR010000066.1:0-13512 GCF_024346295.1 Cyanobium sp. BA20m-14 | reverse complement strand
CGCCGTCGAGCACCGCATCACAGCGCTGCAGCAGCCGCTCAAGCCGCGCTCGCTCGATGTTGTTTTCGCGAAAGTCTTCCTCCAGGTAAAGCTGCCGGGGCTTGGGCAGGGCTGCCACCAGCTGGTGCTGGGACGTGTGTGGATGTTGCTGACGATGCTCAGTGATCAGCTCAAGGAACAGTTCGGCAGCCTCTGAGTCCATCCCAGCCGCCAGGCCATTGAGGAGAATCAATGGCGTGTGTGGCAGCGCCGAGAGCAGCTCCCGGATCAGCTCACAAAAGCGCTCACGCAAAACCGGCAAATCCTGCGGGCGCGGGTCCCGATGTCCGGCAAGCGCAACCACAAGAGGCACGGCTCCGGGATCTTGCACCAAACCTGTACCTAGCAGATCCTGAATCGCCATCAGTAGCTGGAATGGATCAGGGCGGTCGGGATCTCATCGGCAATCAAGTCTTCTAGCCAATCGCCCATGGGATTGGGGGTGAACAGAGGCAGAGCACCTAGGCCCTGCTGCAGATCCTGGGACAGCAAGCGTTGGTAGCCCAAGGGCATCGAGTGGTTTTCGCCTTTACTCACAGTAGGGAAATCACAGGAGTTTGCCAGGGCAGATCTCCACTCGCAGGACAACTCAGCCTACCTACATCCGGAGCTGCTTGACCCAGCTGTGGGCGGCACGGCAGCCGACAGGTGCTAGGCAGTCTTAACTGAATTAGAGGTCTTGCATGCTTTGCAGTACCCACCCGAACGCCCTGAACCGAGCGAGCCATCGCAGTTTCCATTGGAGCAAAAAATGGCGCCGCAGTTTTGACAGCGAAACGCAATTTGCCGATTATTTGCCAGTGGGCGATCGCAAAAATTGCAGTTGGCCATGGATTCGAGCTTTGGGATACTTTTGGAATTTAGCCATCGCTGGCGACCAAGGCAAGCGTTTCGGCTTTATAGGGGCGTCAACTCCCAGGCCGACTCTCCACTATTTTCAAGGTCGGATTAAAAAACAACACTGATCAATCTTGCTTGTGATCAATAGAGAGAATAGACAGATTAATTCCAATCAAGCCTAATGGCCTTCGATCCCGAACGCGGAATGTTGATAGTAAATGAAGGTGTCACAATGGCCAGGGTGCAGAGTGCTTTACTTCTGCAGCTCAGCGGCATCACGCAGATCAATCGCCAGCTGATTGATCGCTGCCAGCACTTCAGGGTCATCTTCACCATTTTTTTCCATCAGGGCCGTCAGCTCCTGGCGGCGCAGGTTGATGGCCTCCTCCAGGCGCCCCTGCTTGGAAAGGAAGTCCGCAAAACGGCCCATCACAGCCAGCGTTGCTGGATGGGCATTACCCAACGCCTGCTTGCGCCCGGCCAACGCCCGTCTGAACAGCTCCTCAGCGCGGTGATCGTCAGCCTGCTCCTGGGCCACTGCAGCAAGCTGGCAGATCACGGCCAACGTGTCGGGATGGCCTGGGCCCAGCGTGCGTTGAAACGCATCCAGGCAGCGGCCCAACAGATCAGCTGCCTCGCCAAAATGCCCCTGCTCAAGCCGCAGCACGCCCAGATTGTGGAGCGAGCTCAGGGTGTCGGGATGCTCTGATCCGAGCACTGCCACTCGGGTTTCCAGGCAGCGTAGGTAGAGCGCTTCTGCCTCATCAAGGCGATCGAGATCGCCGTAGAGCATCGCCAGATTGCCTGCTGCGATTAACGTATTTGGATGGTCATGGCCAAGTAGCTGCCCGAAGTCATACACGCATGCTTCCATTAGCTCCAGCGCCTGCTCGTGCTCGCCCGTGTCGTGGAGCAGACCGGCGAAATTGAGACGCGTTTTGAGCACCTCAGGATGGTTAGGGCCTAGTCGGTCCTCCCGAACCGAGAGGCACCGCTGATGAAGCGATCGGGCTTGCTCATACTCCCCCATCTGTGAATAGAGGAGGGCCAGGTTCCCCGCTGCGCTGAGGGTGCTGGGGTCGTCAAGGCCAAGAACCTGCTCGCTGGCCTGCAGACAGCGTCTGTAGAGGTCTTCCGCCTGCCGAAAGTCGCCACGCTGATGGTGCACAGAGGCCAGGTTGCCAAGAGACAACAGGGTGGAGCGGTGATCAGTACCTAGAAGCAGCGAGCCCTCCCTCAGACAGGAAGCATGGAGAAGCTCTGCCCGGGAATAGTCGCCGAGGTCTGCATACAACCGGGCCAGGCTGCTGACTGTGTCGAGCGTGGAGGGATGCCGGTAGCCAAAGCAGCGATGGCTCTGCTGGAGCACCTGGCGATAGAGGGATTCAGCCTTGGAGAAGGAGGCGGCATCGCGATACAGCCCGGCGAGATCGTCAATGCTCACTTGGGCTTCCTGAGACAGCACCCCAAAGTGGTGTTCTGCTGTGCTCTGGCAGCGCTGATAAAGCGCTTCTGCCTGCTGAAAGTCGCCCCGCCTGCGTAGAAGTGCCGCAAGAGACCGCATGCTCCACAGCAGCGAATAGGGCTCGTTGTCCTGCTGGGCCAGCTCCTCCTCGAGCTCCAGCGACAGTGTTCGCAGCCGCACTAGCAGATCGCCTTCCAGTCCTGCATCACTGAGCAGGTCAGCAAGCTGACCAACAAACCAGGCCAACAGCTCGGGATCATCAGCTAGGGCCTCAATCTCGCGCTCAACATCAACGGCGATGAGTGCATCGAACTCCGGGTCATCCGGTTGCCGTGCCGCCCGCCAATAGCCGAGCAGTTCGCGGTTGCTCCGCTCAGAGCAGAGCGAGGGCAGTGCCTCCTGGTCGAGCAGCAGGCCCCTGAGCTCTATGAATCGCTGTGCCTGGCCCAGCTGCCAGGGAAGCTCCTCGGCCTTGCGCCCCTCCCACTCCTTCTGCGCGCCAAACCAATCAGCAATCGCGCAGTGGGCAGCCCTTCTGTTCTCCTCACTGCGCAGGTAGCGCATCTCCACCGCCTGCCGCAGGAAGTCATGACCGAAGACCAGTCGGTTCCCGCTGCGCCCCAGGGCCTCCTGCAAGGCCAGATCGATCGGAGCCCACTGCAGCGGAGTCAGCTGGGTGATCGCCAGCAGTTCAGCTTCCGGCAATCCGGCGCGGCTTGCCCATAGCGCCGTCAACGCGGCCGTGCAGGCCGCGCCGTTGCCATCAATCTCCAGCTGCTGCAGCACCAATCCATAGAGCTCTGCCACTGAGGTGGCCTGCAGGTATCCAGTGAGCTGTTCCGCCAGCGTCTCGTAGCGACCGCACTGGCGCAGCTCTTCCAGCAGCACCCGCAGAAACAGTGGTGAACCCGCTTGCGGGTGCCCAGCGATCAACTGGCGCAGGCCCCCATCTAGCTGTTTGGTGTAGCGCTGCAGGTAGCGCTGAATCAACTGCACCTGCTCTTCTCGCTTGAGTGGTCCGATCTCCAGCAACTGGAACTGCCGCTCCTGAACGATTGCCCGGGCCGGAAAGTTCAGCGCGCTGATCACCACGCTGACGCCCTGTGGAATCAGCAACGGCAGCCACGGCAATGCTTGCTGGTCCTCTGGCGCCAGACGATCCAGCCCATCCAGCACCCAGATCCAGCGATTGCCAGTTTTGCGACACCATCGACCCAGGCCCTGCAGCGTCTCCGCCACCTTGGCGGTGAGCTCCCACCAGTCTTCTGGCACATCTATGGAATCACTGATCAGCGCGTGATCGAGCAGCAGAGCTGAGGCCGTATCCAGCATCCGGCCCAGCAGGGGCCGGATCGCACTGGCGTCGTTGCTGCAGCCGAGGTGGTGGGTGTACACCACATCACCGGGGTGTTCCAGCTCGTGCTGGTGCATCCAGTTGGCGATCAAGGCGCTTTTGCCCGATCCGGACTCGCCGGTGATAAGGATCTTCTGCTGACCACTGCTGACGAATGCCTCCACTTGGTCGACATACTCCTGCCCCAGGTAGACACCAAGCCGTGATTGGCGATAGCTGGCGTGCTTACGCGCTTCCTTCTCCAGCGCATCGGCCTGATCCAGATTGGGAAACTGCTCTTCGATCAGCGACAAGAGGTCCGCTTCGATCTGATCGGCGATCGCCTTGGGGTCCGGCAGGGTTTCTGCCACAGGAAAACCGCTAGTGCGGATGCGGTCTTTGAGGGCGGCGAGTTTTGCCTCTTCTTCAGGTGTGTCGCAGACAAAGCCGGGTTCGCTTTGCGCCTGGCTCCACGCCGGATCGCGGAAGTAGAAGAATGCCCGGCCGGCCATCTTCGGGTCGTTCAGCACCCCGTGCAGGATCTCCAGCTCGGTGACGCTGGCGCCGCCCTGGTGATCCCTGATCCACCCCAGCTGCTCCTGCTCAAGCAGCTCAGGTGGATAGTCACCCGGCTGAGGTGTCCAGCCGTAGCGCTCGCCCAGCATCCCAATGAAGTAGGGCCTGCAGCGGTCGATTTCCGCCAGGCAGATGCCGATCACCTTGCCCTGCTCGCTCTCCTCCTCCGTGATCCCCCAGCGCAGGTCCACATCCACCACCTCCACGCCCCGCTCCTGAGCTCTGCGGCGCAAAGAGGGAAACACCTGCTTGACGAGCAGATCGCGCTCCTCCATGAAGTCGCGAAAGGTGCTCGAGAGAAAAACGCGGATCTGGCGGAATTCGGGGGGCGAAGCTCCTGCGAACAGCGGCGAACTCATGGCAGCAGGCCAGCCTCCCTGAGAAAGGGCCTGCAGAAATCACGCGGGTGGCCCCGGGCGGCATCCAGGCGGCCATGGGCGCCGAAGCAGGTCATCCGCCGGCGCTGGGTATCGCTGAGGTGGGCATAGCGCAGCCGCTCCAGGGAAACCCCGGTGTAAACATCCTCGGTGCGCTGCACTAACCAGGCCCAATACCCCATGCAGGCCCCCGAGAGGATCACTGGGATCAGCAGCCACCGCCGCCTCACGGCAGCGTCAGCGATGTGAGCTTCCAGCTGACAAGCTCCCGGCGCTCGAAGTTGAAGCGCACTGTCTGCCCGTTGCTGCTGTCGCTGGCTGCCACCACAAACAAGTTGGGTGTCTTGTAGGCCATCGACACCGACGCATCGCTGCTGCTGGTGTCCGGCAGCTGGGGGACCTCGGGGCCGGAATCGGCCCCCATTCCCTCCGGCGGCCTGCCGGCCATCAGCGTTTTCAGCCCGGCCGGCGAGATGTAGGCATCCACAGCGGCATTGATCATTGGTTCGGCCAGCGCATAGCCGAAAGCACCCATACCGAAGTTGACCAGCGCGTTGCCGCCGGACTGGCGCGTGATCTCCTCCGACAGCTTGACCTTGAGTTGATCCTTGAGCGACGAGCGCAGGCTGGGGAAATCGACGTGACGCTCGATGCCAGGCAGATCCTTCGCTTGGATCGCCTCCCGGAACTGGTTGATGCTGATCCAGGGGGTGGCGTACAGGTAGCCGCCTGCACCGAGGATGCTGGCACCGATCAGGCTGGTGACTGCTTTCGACATCGTGGCCTTCAGATCGATCATTCCTACTCTCCCATGGCCTATCGGCATAGTCGAAGACGTTCAATCAGGCATTGAAAAGACGAAGACACCACCAGCATTCACGCTCACCTCAATGTCGCCGTCGTTGTCGCGGCGCCATACCGCCGGATAGGCCTGGCCGTTCCCGCTCCACCACATCTAGAAAGCGGATGATGTAAATCACGCACAGGGATGCCGCCAAACGGCCATTGGTGTCGCCAGAACCAACAGCTCAATCATCGTGTCTCGTCACAAATAGCAACTGTAATCAGAGATGGAAATCGGCGCAGATAGGCATCACGGCAGCCAGCGACGTCGCGCCTGTACAGATTGGAGCCCATCACCACAGAGATCCAGAACTTCAGCCCCCACTCTGCGAATCGCCAGTGCCACTGATTGACGCAGGCCGGGATCGCTCAAATCCTCATGGGCCTGTGCCGTGATCAAGGGCAGACGGGTCAGCTCCAGACGTCTGAGATGTTGCCTGAGGCGCTCCTTCGCGACCAGCGGCAGGGGTCTTCCGAGCCAGAGAGTGGCCATTGTCACCCCAAGCAACAGCAACAACTGATCCAACCAACGCTCGTGAAGGTAAAGCGATACGGCCATCAATGCCGCCATGGCGCCCAGACACACAGCCATGGCACGAGCAATGGAATCATGTTGCAGCAGAGAACCTTCAAGTCGCCCCTCACGACTGCGCAGGATTTCGATCACGTCGACCAACTGCGGCCGCTGCCAGGCGGCTGCAGGCGGAGTCAGCCAAAGCCAAAACTGATGGGCTTTGAGCAACCCCACAAGCGCGCCGTGGTCATCCTTGCGATCCAGGGGCTGCCCTGGCGGCAAACAGTCGGAAGGCGATTCCTCCAACTCAAAACAACTCCAGAGGTCTTCGATCCAAAGGACGTCAGCAATGCACCACCATTGCTGGGCGCGTTGCCGCAAAGGTTGACGTGAGAGCAACCAGACGCCCAATAGCAGTACCAGCAGTTCAGGAACGACGGTAGGTAGGAGCTGGGCAGCTGAGCCGGCTCCAGGCTGAGACGTTGCTGCTAGTGCTTCGCTGGAACATCGATCGCCACCAGCCAGCGGCGCAGCGGCAGACCCTGATCACCCGTGACGTGCACCACTGTTTCCAGCCAGGCCAGGGCGATGGAGGTGGAGGCATAGATCACCGGCAATCCCAGGGAGTTCCAGCGTCCTGGATCGTTAGCTGCTCCCTGGCCGCTGAGATCATCGGCGCGCCAGCTGGGGCCCTGGGTGGCGATCAGCCAGAGGAGCTGTCTATTGCTCACACGTAGGCGCTGGAGCGCTGAGCGCCGATCAACCGGCACAGCTGTTCACGGCCCTCGGCGGTGTCCAAGAAGGCGGCAGGGGTGGCCCCGCCCAGGGCCTGATTGGGGCGCTGCAACCAGCTGGCCAGCCAGCGGCAGGCAGCAAACCCCTGGCCATCGCCGCAGTCGCGCACCACCGCCTCCACTTCGCCGATCAGCCGCTGCAGACCCATCAACCGTTCTGTTCGTCAGGGCTGAGCCGCAGCTTCTGGTTCAGCTTGCGGTTGATGGTGGAGATCTTGAGACCGAGGAGGGCGCACAGGGTGCTGCGACCGAGGTCTGTTGCCTCCTCCGCTTGGCGAAGCCAGCTGGCCGGCACGCCCTGGCGCAGCAGACGGACGCGATCGGCCAACAGCGCCTCCACCCACGCCAACGGGGTGGGCATGGGCAGAGCGTCTTGGGCTGCGAGCGCATCGACCGGGGCGACCACCATTGCCGTTGCTCATCTGAGATTTCAACCTAGATCGCTTGAGCAGGTCTTCACACGCTGCCTTCTGCGCCGCCGGCCGTGAGGCTGTCGTTCACCACGTCCACCAGCTCGCGGCCGGCCTTGAGCACCGCCTGTTCCACCTCCTGCCGCAATCCCCCCGCCGCGCTGAGGTCGTCGCTGCGCTGGGCGCGGCGCAAGGTTGCCAGTGGGTCCTCAAGGGCAGCCACGCCGCGCTGCCGCCGCAGCGGCAGCAGCAGCGGAATTGGCCGCAGCAGGTTGAACAGAGCCAGCAGTGCCGCTGTCGGCAGCACCAGGGCATCGGTCCAGCTCTGGGCGAGCGCCGCTGCCAGCAGCAGCGTCAGCCCCAGCAGCCCAGCCAACAGGCGCAACCAGAGCTGGAGCTGACGCCGAAGTTGCTCACCCCGGCGCAGCTGCATCTGCAAACCCTCGAACAGCTGCAGGGCATCGATCAGATCGACCCGCTGCCAGCACCGTACTTCGGGCCGCTGCAGTTCTAGAGGTAGTCGATTGGCCTGCAGGGCCTGCAGCAGCAGCAGCGGTTCCTCGCCAGCAACGGACCGGCGACCCTCAAACAACTGGTCGCGCACCCGCTCGGGGATGGCAAAATCAGCCCAGAGCCGCTGCAGCGCCAGCAGCTGCTGACGGCACCAGCGCCGGTTGCGCTCCTGCAGCCCCGGCTGGCGGTGCAGCCACCACCAGGCCGCAGCGATCAGCACCAGCCCCGGCAGCACGCGGCTGCTCCACTGCCAGAGCAGCAGCCCAGCCAGCAGGGCCAGCGGCAGTAGCAGGCGCTGAACCAGCTCCAGCCGTGCCGCGCCTGTGTTGCCCTCCTGCCCTAGCAGCTGCAGGGCCGCCAGCGGTGCAGGCAGGTCTCCCTCCAGATCGGTGGCGTCCAGCGGCGCAAAGCCCCGGTGCAACTGGTGCCGCAGGCGGCCATCGTCGCCGGGCGGGCGCCAGATGCTGAGCAGCTGGCCTGGTTGCTCGCGCAGCATTCCCCCGCTGAAGAGTTCTGCCGCCGGCCGCTGCGTCGCCACCAGCAGCAGCGGCGCTTCCAGCAGGTCATCGCGCATCACGCCACAGCTGAGCCGGCCGCCATCGAGTTCAATCAACCGCGCCCCCAGACCCTCGGCGAGCTGCTGCAGCACCGGCCGTAGCTCCAGTGGCAGGGGCCGGCAGTGCGGCCGCTGCGGATCACGCCCGGCGCTCGGCAGCCAGTCCAGCCCCGCCACCAACAGCACCAGCGGTGGTGCCCCCGGTTGGGGCCGCCAATGTTGTTCCAGCTCCACCTGCCATTCCGTCAGCAGCGGGAAGCGGCCGGCGCTGATGGCAGCAGCTAGCTCGTGATCGATCAGCAGCCCGGCGCTGGCGCAGAACACCCTCAGCTGTGGTGGCCGTCTTCCTGTAACTGGTACGACTGAAACAGGTCCTCGGCCAGCGGCGGGTAGTAGGTGTCACCCGTTTCGGTGACGTGCTGCAGCCAGAGCTCCAGCAGCATGCTGTCGTGCAGGGTATCGGCCCAACGCCGGTCTTCTGCCGTTTCGGCGGTGTTGCGCAGGTAGCGCAGCGACGGCGTCTCGAAGGCATCGCCCTCCCGCAGGCGGGGGGCAGGAGGGGCCTGGTTGGTTGATGCAGGCGCTGCCGCCGCAGGGGTGATCTGCTCAAGCAGTTGTGCTTCGCTGAGCAGGCCGAAATCCTGCTGGTTGTACTGCTCCTCCATCTCAGCGGTGCTGCCGCTTTCGTTCTTCCAGCGCTCCAACGCGCTGCGCAGCTCGGCAGAACGGTTGTTCAGGGGTATCCAGGCCATGGATCAGAACCCCTCCTTGCGGGCTTTCATCGCCTCGAGGTAGGCCTGCAGGCGGCCGTCACGTTCGTCCATAACCGTGGGTGAGTAGGAGGCCTTCACTGCTGCATTCTGCGACAGCTGATAGATCAGCAAGGCAGCCACCCCGGTGAGGATGATCGAGACGATCAGGAAGAACAGGGAGAAACCGAGCAGGCCGAACTGCCCCTTGAGCAGCTGCTCCCAGAACTGATCGGTCGCTTGGGCGACCGCTGTGGTGCCGTTCACCCATTCCAGCTCGCTACCTCGCTCGCGGAAGTGCTCCGCGAAGATCTCTGGCTCCTCCTTCTGCAGGAAGGCCAGCGGCGGCATCGACTGGCTGGTTCGCGCCTTGCGTTCGATTGCTTCGCGGAGGTCGCGGGCTTTCTCGCTGTTCTGCTCTTGCAGCAGTTTCTGCTGGGTGCAGGCGCCCGGCACTCTCCCCACCGAGCCGTATTTGTTGATCAGAGCTTGGGGCGTCAGCCCCGCATTGGCCGCTTCCGCAGCCTTCGAGCCGTAGGCCAGTACATAGGTCGATTGGAATGCTTTCTCGTTGCTATTGCGGTCTATCTGCCCCAGCTGCTGCTTAAGGCGATCGCACTCGGCTGCTGCTGCCTTCAGTTCGGGGCCACCTTCCTCCAATCGCGACAGCTCCTTGCGGTCTCCACTGATCTTCTGCTCGATCAGCTGCTCGCTATAGCGGGAGGCGACCGCCCGTGAGCCAATGAACAGGTCGATGCCCACCCCGGAGAAAGCGGTCTTAGCCAGGCTCAACAACAGAAAAGCCCACAGGGCAAGCGTTGCCGTGCGCGCATGGTTGGCGTCATGGCGGTCGGTGGCCTTCTCTCCCGCCACGTTCGAGGCCCACAGGATCAAGAAGGACAGCACCACTGCACCGGGCCAAGCCATCCCCGCCAAGGGACCGGCCAAGCCGAACTTGAACAACGGCAGGGTGCAGAAGAAATCCCACAACGTGGAGATGCTCATCAACTTGGCTGTGGCATTCACCGTGGCATCGGTGGTGGGTGTGGCATAGGAGCGACCACGCATGTTGCGAACCGGCACCCAGACGATCTCGCGGACACGACCCACCAGACCTGTCGCTGGACTGCGCAGGATGCGGTCGTCGGCGATGCCGATCCGCTTCCGGGGCGTCGCTTCTCCAGGCCTGTAATCCACCTTGGCCTTATCGGCCTCCTCGCGCAGGTGGCGCAGCTCCGGCCGTCGCTTGATCCAGTCGATCAACTCATCAAGATCGATATCTCCGATCGGTCGTTGGCTTGGCATGGATGGGACTCGCGGGAATTGAAGAACGGTCGTCAGGCTGAGCAGGGCTATAGCTGGCGGATTGACTCAGTCGTCCGAGAGGTCAACGTCTTTCAGCAGCTCAACAGCTAGCTGGAGCTTGTGCACGTCAATTGACCATCCAGCAACTGATTCAGCCTTGCCCTCTTCGGTTAGCTTTTCAATCAGCTTGTAAACATCACGTGGGTTGTCGAGCTGGGCTCGGCTCGGCTCCGACACGGTGCTTGGCATACTTTCTGAACAGTTGTAGCCATTCCTCAACTCATGCGGTTGTGGAGAACTGGTGACATCCATGCGCCATGGCGGAGCTCAGCTGTTAGCAGGAGCTTAAGACGAGCTTACGGCCTTACACGTAGGCCTTCACACCGTCAAGGCAGCGACCTATGCGCAGACTGCATAGTTTGACGGGATGGGGCTGTGCGGCCCCATCCGGGCGAGCATTCGTGCTCAGCCGGGCATCCGCCATGCTCCTGAATGCCTTCGACGTGGACCCTGGAGCAGCGGAGCGCACCCTGGAACTGCAGTGGGGGGAGCTTTTTGGGCTTGGTCTACAGGCCGATCTGCTTGTGGTGTCTGCCTGGGTGGGCAACTACGAGCCTGTGCCAGGCACCCTCGTGCAGCGGCTGCAGCAAGCCTGCGGGCTGGAGCTGGGCGCATTACCTCGCGCCCTTGATCTCACCAGCTGCGCGCTGCAGGCATGGATCAGTCCACCACTGGCTGAGCTGGCAACACCTCCCCGCTGGCCGGATGGATCCAGCACGCACTTCCGGCGGATTGCCGTGGTGGAAAGTGAGCGCCAGAACAATGGCGCGTTGGCGACTCCCTGGCCGGTGTTCCGACAGCTGTTCAGCCTGCTGGCGGTGCTGCCGTTGCAGGGCATCCATTGCCCGGTGGTGGCCTCACCACTCTTGAGTGCGGGCAACCAGGCCGTGGCGCCTGAGCGTCTGTTCCCGGATCTTCTCAGCTGCTGCCGTAGCGGTTTCCGGCATGTGCCAGATCTGGAGCGCCTGATCGTGTTCGATCGCCAGCGCGAATCCTTGGATCTGCTGGCAGAACGGATCGATCTCGAGTTGGGCCGCAGCCCCGGTGCCCGTGATGTCGTGCCACTGGGAGATCTCGATGAACTGCGCGTCGAGCTACTGGGCTTGCTGCGCGGGTTTGGGCGACTGCATCCTTTGCTTACAGCGGAAGTGGACCTCAGCGAACTCAGCTATTTGCTGGCCAGTGATCAGGTCACCCCCGTGGCCCTGGGCATGCACAGCCGCCGACTTGTCGAGCGGTTGGTGCGACATCACCTCGGTTGGCGAAAAGGGGGGCTATATCAAGGGCTGCAGGCGTTGCAGCGTCGTGAACTGAACCCTTGGATCGTGAGCTGCCTGCACCAGGTGCGGGTGTTCGGCAACTGGATGGGCCACCCAGCTCCCCCTGAGCGGAGGCAGGTTGTCACTCCCGTGGATCTGGCCACCATGTTGACAGCGCTGCACCGTGTTCTGGAGAGCTACCCATGGCGTTGATTCGGGGGACGATCGCAGCCACAGCTGCCGCAATTTTGGTTCTGCTGCCAAGCGCCGCAGTTGCCTCCGATGGCTACTGGCTGGATCAGTACAACGCCCTCCTGTTCATAGGGCTGTTCCGGCTGGACACGGAACTTGAAGAGATGAAGCAGAAGGGAGCTGCTGTGGTGATGGTGCATGCAGACAGCCTCCCTGATCCGCTGTTGCGCTGGATCGCCTGGCGCGCCAACCGGGCCAAGCTCAAGCCGGTGGCCTGGATTCAGCGCCCCACCGCTGACAACCTGACGCGAATAAGCAAGGTGTCGGGCTACAAGGCGCTGCAGGTCGATGATCACTTCTTTGCCAAGCCTCCGGTAGAAATCGCCAGCTTGCGGTCGCTATTGAGCGACCGGCAGTTGTGGTGTTCCTTCCAACCCGGCCAGTACACCTGGCGAGCAGCAAGGCTCTGCGACCACGTTGACATTCAGCTCTATCGCAACAGCTGCAACTCCACCATCGACGCCGCTTACCGCCTTGGGGTCGCAGGACGCAGAGATACGGCCATTGCTGTCTATCACGATGGCTCAGAAGCTGATGATCGCCGTTTGAATTGCTTCCGGGAGTCCTTCCAAAGGATTGGCAACCGTGTGTTTGTCTTCAAGTGGAAAAATCCTGAGTATTGGCTAACTCCCTACACAAGAGTTTTTTGGCAAATGCTGTCCAGGCTTCTCTCTGGAGCGCCGGTTCCCAAGCCATAAGCCCCTGGCGCGATCCTGGGTTCCTCGGCAATGGAAGGTAATGGTTCGTGCAGGCACCAGATCACTTCTTATCTGCTTTTCCGTTACTGTTGGAACTGGAGCGCCAAAGGGCTTCTGCCGAATAGAGAACTAAAAACTCTGAAAGCAGGAACCAGACCCCTTCAAATCCCACATTGATGCGATGACGAAGTTCTTCGTGGGGTCTTTTCAGGGCAACAGCTTGTTCAAGGGCTATGTAGTCCTTGATCGACCAGTAGCCAAAATAAACGGAAAAAGATAGCCCTTGGACGAGAATTAACGCATAAAAAGCTTTTCTAAACATGTCAGGCGTTGCCTTGGCTCACACTCGGATTTTCTTGTCAGTCTGCCGCGCAGCCCATATGGCTTCACGAATGGTCATCTGATGTGGTGTAGCTTGTCACGGAAGGTTCACTTGACATAGCGATGTCTGCAACGGTGTTTGTCAGTTATTCAAGTGCTGATGCCTCGCTGGCCAACTCGATCTATACCTATCTGAACCAGCGCGGCATTCGAGCCCTCAAGGCTCCGGAAGACATAAGGCCCGGGCAGGACTGGGCCGGCTCGATTGCGGCCATGATCGATGACGCCAGCCATATGGTGCTGATCTGGACCAGCGGTTCGATGGCAAGCAAGGAGGTGGCCAAGGAGCTCACCCTGGCGATGCAAAGCAACACGGTGATCATTCCCTTCCAGGTTGAGGACCTCGCACCTGCAGGCGCCTGGCGCTACCACCTCGCAAATCTGCACTGGCTGCAGGCCCACAGCACTGATCACGACACGGCCTGCCGGAGCCTGTTGGATCAGATCAAGGGAATCCAGCCTGCTGCTGCCACTCAACCCATTGCGACCAGACGTCGCAGCAAAGGGGCAGGTGCCCTGATCGCTCTGGTACTAAGCCTCGGCGTATT
>NZ_JAGQCR010000065.1:0-13788 GCF_024346295.1 Cyanobium sp. BA20m-14 | reverse complement strand
CGATGAGCAGGAGGGCGCTGACATCATCATGGTGAAGCCAGGCCTGGCCTACCTCGACATCATTTACCGGCTGCGGGGTGAAACCGAGCTTCCCATTGCCGCCTACAACGTCAGCGGTGAATACGCCATGGTCAAGGCGGCGGCAGAGAGGGGCTGGATCGACGAGCGAGCGGTGGTGCTGGAAACCCTGCTCTGCTTCAAACGGGCCGGTGCCGATTTAATCCTCACCTATCACGCCTGCGAGGCGGCCCAGTGGCTCAGGCACGGCTGAACTTCCATTGGAGAGGCCTGGCCGTTGCGGGCTTCCTGGCGTTGGTCACCGTGATCGCCAACGCCACCCACATGCCCTACGTGCTCTTCCCTGAGCTCGGGGCACTTGGCTTGGTGATTTTCAGCGATCGGTTCCATCCCTGGGCGCGCTCGCCGGCCCTGCTTGTGTTCACCCCTTTTCTGGCGGCGCTCCAGGGGCTGTGGATCACCCGTCATTTTGCCTACGGTCCCACGGCCGTGCTGCTGAATGTGGGGCTCACCCTGCTGCTGATCGCCGCCCTGCGTTCGCCGATCGTGCCGGCCCTTTCGGCCGGCCTGCTGCCGCTGGCGCTGGGCATCCGCACCTGGACCTACCCATTCTCGATTCTGATCGGCACCGGTGGCCTGGCCCTGTTCATCGTCATGCGGGCCCGCTGGTCCAGGGGCGACTCGCCGCAGCTAGGGGTGGAGCTTGAGCAGCAGTCTTTGAGGGGCAGCGCCAACCTGCTCCCTGGAGCCCGTCTCCAGGACGGTGGATCCCCGCGAGCCCAGACCCTGCCGCCCCTGCAGGAATGGCTGTTGCCTTTCGGACTGTTCTTGTTGGGCGGCCTTTTGCTGGTGCGCCTGATCGGTTCGCCGCTGGTGCTGTTCCCGCCGCTGCTTGTGATCGCTTTCGAGATGATCGTGCACAGGCTTCACTGTCCCTGGCGCGGCTGCTATTTCAGAGTTTGGTTCGTGGCAAATGGCGCTGCCGTCGTGGGCCTGGCCATGGTGAAGATCCTGGGGGTGGTGCCGGCGGCGGCCTTCCTGGTGGTGCTGGCCACACTGGCGTTGCTCAAGCTGGCGCGGTTGCAGTTTCCGCCGGCCCTGGGGCTGGCCCTGCTGCCGTTCGTGATCCCCGATCCGCCTCTGACCTATCCACTGTTCACCATGGCAGGCAGTTGCTGGTTGCTGTTGGTGGTGGCACTGCATCAGACCCTGGCCGGCCCGGGCGCCAGCAACAAGGCCACAGGCGAGGGCGATGGCTATGGCAAGGGTGCCCCCGGCGACGCGGCGGAAACCGCTTGAATGGCTGTAGCGATGGGGTGAACTTGATGGTCACGAGTCGGCTGGGTCACGTGGCCCTGCGGGTGCAGGACATGGATCGGGCCAAGGCCTTCTATCTCTCCTTGGGCTTGCAACTCACCTGGGATGCCCCCGACTGGGCCTACCTGGAATGGCCAGGCGGCGGCACGGGCATCGCCCTGCTCAGCGAAAGCTACCGGGCCGCAGGCCCCCACTTCGCTTTCCACTTTCACCAGCGCTCGGAGGTGGATGGGGTCCGCGCCAGCCTGGTGGCGGCTGGCCACAGCTGCGGCCCGGTGCACGACCACCGCGACGGCACGGCCTCCTTCTACCTGCAGGATCCGGAAGGCAACTGGCTGGAGATGCTCTATGAGCCCGCCGGCGGAATCCCCTCCAACCTGGGCGGCTGACCAAGTCCTCCAAGGGGCCTGCGGCCGGCCTCTCCAATGGTGATCAGTTCCTTCAGCCAGCTATCGAAGCTCGCCAGATCGGCGCTTAGCCGCGGCCAGAGTTCCAGGGCACCTGCCAACCGCAGGTTCACTTGCTCTGGATCCAGATCGTCGGCGTAGAGGTGACGGACGACATGGCGAAATCCCAGCAGTTTCGCCAGTGATTGAGCCGTAGAGGCAGACAACAGGGGCGGTCTTAGGTCCGTGGCCTGGGTGAGGCGATCCAATAGCCGGCGGTGCCAGTCGGCACCTTCAGGAGTGCCGCCATTCAGCACCCGCACGATCTGCAGCATCCACCCGCTCGGCATCAGCGCCCTCGCTTTGCCAGCGCTGGGAAAGCCTCTCCAAGCTTGCGATCAGGGCTTCCAGCCGCTGGCGCTCCACCGCCAGATCGGTTGCCAGATCGCGCAGTCGCCTGGGCGGGGGTGGATCAAGTGGCATGGCAATCAGCGCAGGGGTTGGCCATCTCGCTGGATCCGCTCCTGCCAGCACAAGGGCAACGCCTCCAGTCGCACAAGGTCGAGGGCGACAGCCGAGGCTTTGTGGCGGTCTAGTTCCCGACCAGCGCAGCGTTGCGCCAAATCCAAAGCCTCAATCAGGTCCCCGGCCGGCAGCTGTGCCACAGCTAAATCGAGATCCGAATCGGCATGAAAGCCTGGTCCCAGGCTCGAGCCAAATAGCCAGAGCGACACTTCGGGCCACTGAGCACGCAGCTCGGACGCCACGGTCGCCGCCACCTCCAGCAGCTGGCGGCGGCGCTGCCAGTGTTCACGCTGTAGGGGTGTCAGCAGGGGCGTCTTGGCCATGGATTCATCGTAGGCAAGTTGCTTCTCGTGGGATTCCAGTTGGTTTAACTCCCCTATGCCCAAACTCGCTGCCGCTGGTGCATTGCCCGAGAATGGTCAGAGCAAGTCTCATCACCATGGCTGCGGCCCCAACCCAATCACTCGGCCCCTTGGCCCAGGGGCTGCCGCTCAACGCTGGTGAGTGATGCCGCCATCGCCGCCGAAACCCTGGCCCTGCTGGAGTGGCCGCGGCTGGCGGCCCACCTGGCCAGCTTTGCCAGCACCGACGCCGGTGGTCGCCACTGCCGCGCCCTGCCCCTGCCTGCCGATCTCGCCGCCAGTCAACGGCTGCTGGCCGAAACCACCGAGTTGCTCGGTCTCGATGGGTTGGTGGAGGGCGGCCTCAGTTTCCTGGGGGCGGTGGACATCAGCCCCACGGTGGCCCTGTGCGCCAAGGGCGGCTGCGCCGGTGGCGAGCAGCTGCTGGCCCTGGCCGGCACCCTGGCGGCGGCGCGGCGGCTGAGGCGTCAGATCGACGATCCGGAGCTGCGACCGGTCTGTACCGAGCTGGTGAGCGAGCTGCGCACCCTGCCGGAGCTGGAGCAGCGCCTGCACCACTGCCTGGAGGAGGGCGGCCGGGTGGCGGATCGGGCCAGCGAGGAGCTGGCGGCCCTGCGCCGCCGCCTGCAGGCGGCGTTGGCCGAGCGGCGCGAGCGGCTGCAGGAGCTGGTGCGCCGCTACGGGCCCCTGCTGCAAGACAGCGTGATCTCGGAGCGCTCAGGCCGGCCGGTGCTGGCGGTGAAGGCCGGGGCCGCCGGCCAGGTGAAGGGCCTGGTGCACGACAGCTCCGCCTCGGGCCAGACGGTGTTCATCGAACCCCAGGCGGTGATCTCCCTGGGCAACCGCCTGCGGGAGCTGCAGGGGCAGGAGCGGGAACTCGAGCGTGAGGTGCTGCTGGCCCTCAGCGGCCTGGTGGGGGAGCAGGCGGAGCCGTTGGACCAGCTGCATGGGATTTTGGTGCGTCTGGATGCCGCCCTGGCCCGGGCCCGCTACGGCGCCTGGCTGGGGGCGGTGCGCCCTGTGCTGGTGGAGGGCTCGGCGGCCCCCTTTGAGCTGCGCGACCTGCGCCATCCGCTGCTGCTGTGGCAGCACAAGCGGGAGGGCGGTCAGCCGGTGGTGCCGGTGACGATTCAGGTGGCCCCGGAGCTGCGGGTGGTGGCGATCACCGGCCCGAACACCGGCGGTAAGACCGTCACCCTCAAGAGTGTGGGCCTGGCGGCGCTGATGGCCAGGGCCGGCCTGTTCCTGCCCTGCAGCGGCACGCCGCGCCTGCCCTGGTGTGCCCTTGTGCTCGCCGACATCGGCGATGAGCAATCCCTGCAGCAGAACCTCTCCACCTTCAGCGGCCACATCCGCCGCATCGCCCGCATCCTGGCTGCCCTGCCGGCTGGGGCTGGAGAAGGTTTGGCGGCTGGGCCGGCCCTGGTGCTGCTCGATGAGGTGGGTGCCGGCACCGATCCGCTCGAGGGTTCGGCCCTGGCCACGGCCCTGCTCAAGCACCTGGCCGATCGGGCCCGGCTGACGATTGCCACCACCCACTTCGGCGAGCTCAAGGCCCTCAAGTACAACGACCCGCGCTTCGAGAACGCCTCGGTGGCGTTCAACGTGGAGACCCTCTCGCCCACCTACCACCTGCAGTGGGGCATCCCAGGGCGCAGCAATGCCCTGGCGATCGCCAGCCGCCTCGGCCTCGCTGGCGCCGTGCTGAGCGAAGCCGAAGCGCTGCTGGCGCCCCGCGGCGAGGGGGAGGTAAACCAGGTGATCGCCGGGCTGGAAAACCAGCGCCAGCGCCAGCAGGAGGCCGCCGAGGAGGCCGCTGTTCTGCTGGCTCGCACCGAGCTGCTGCATGAGGAGTTGCTGGAGCGCTGGCAGCAGCAAAAGCAGCAGAGCGCCGAGCTGCAGGAGCAGCGGCGCCAGCAGCTGGAGCGCTCGATCCGCCAGGGCCAGAATGAGGTGAAGCGGATCATCCGCCGGTTGCGCCAGGGTTCAGGCTCGGGGGCCGCCAGCAGCACCGCCCTGGGTGAAACCGCCCGCCAGGCTGGCCAGCGGCTCAAGCACCTCGAGCAGCAGCACCGTCCCACCCCGGAGCGGCGCGAGCATCGCGGCTGGATGCCGGTGGTGGGCGATCGGGTGCGGGTGTTGTCGCTGGGCAAGGCCGGCGAGGTGCTGGCCCTCTCCGATGACGGCCGGGAGCTCACCGTGCGCTGCGGCCTGATGCGGCTGACCCTGGAGCTGGCCGCGATCGAGGGGCTCCATGGCGAAAAACCGTCACCCCCTGAGGTGCAGGTGCATGTCAAGGGGCAGCGGGGGCTGGGCGGCAGGGGGGCCAGCGTGCGCAGTGAGCGCAACACGGTGGACGTGCGCGGGCTCAGGGTGCATGAGGCGGAGGCCCAACTGGAGGAGCGCCTGCGCCAGGCCAATGGCCCGGTGTGGGTGATCCACGGCATCGGCACCGGCAAGCTCAAGGGCGGCCTGCGGGCCTGGCTGGCAACGGTGCCCTACGTGGAGCGGGTGAGCGATGCCGAGCAGGGCGACGGGGGCCCGGGCTGCAGCGTGGTGTGGGTGAAGTGAGGGGGAAAACTGGCGGGGTGGTCAGCGCTGCCAGAGCCAGCGGCTGTAGCTGGTCAGTTCGCGGGCCATGGCCGTGCCGGAGGCGATAGGTTCGCCGTGCTCGGCGGGAGTGAACACGAGTGCATCGCAGCTCCGGGGCCGCACGCCTCGGCATCTATCAACAGTAGATCGAGGTCGCTGCCCACGCCGGCGTCGCCGCGGCCGTAGCTGCCGAAAACGCCCACCCGCTCCAGGCCGGGGTGCTGCACCGCCATCCGTTCGGCCCAGCCGGCAACCTGGTGAAGCACCAGCTCCGGCTCAGGCCAGCGCATTAGTGATTGCGTCAACGATCGAACGGGCATGGCGCTGGGCGTCACGGCAGCTTCAGCTCCGGTAGCGCGGCCCGAGGCCTCGATGGGGGCAGGGCATCGCCAGCCCGATCGAACAGGCGCCAGCCGCGGGGATCCACATCCAGGTGCAGACTGGCCCCCGGCGGCAGGCTTACCTCTGGGCCGACCCTCACCTGCACCAGGTGACCGCCCTCCTCCAGCCGGCAGGTGAGCAGTTGTTCGTTGCCCAGGGCTTCGCCATGGCTCACTTCGGCCTTCAGGTTGCGGTTGGTGGCGGGAGCTAGCTGGAAGTGCTCCGGCCGCAGCCCACCGGTGAGCTCCTGGCCGGTCCGGGCCGCCAGCGCCTCGGCCAGGGGACCCTCCACCGCCAGCTTGCGGCTGCCCAGCTGCACCTGAGCCGAGCCGACCGCCTGTACCGGCAGCAGATTCATCGGCGGGCTGCCGATGAACTGGGCCACAAACAAGTTGGCGGGCCACTGGTAGAGCTCCATCGGTGTGCCCAGCTGCTGCAGCCGCCCGGCGTTGAGCACGGCAATGCGGTGGCCCATGGTCATGGCCTCCACCTGGTCGTGGGTCACATACAAGGTTGTGGTGCCCAGGCGCCGCTGCAGCTCCACGATCTGGGTGCGGGTGCCGGTGCGCAGCTTGGCGTCGAGGTTGCTGAGCGGTTCATCCATCAGGAACACCGCCGGCTGCCGCGCGATGGCCCGGCCCAGGGCCACCCGCTGCTTCTGGCCGCCGGAGAGTTCCTTGGGCAGCCGCTCGAGCAGTTGGCCTAGCTCCAGGGTTTCGGCCACCTCGGCGATCCGCTCGGCAATGCGCCCTTCCCGTGGCGAGTGCAGCTGCAGTCGCGGCGGCAGGCCCCGGCTGGCTAGGTGCAGGCTGTCCTGCAGCTGCTGCAGGAGGCTGCGCCGGCGGCTGCGCCGCAGCCCGAAGCCGATGTTGTCGGCCACGCTCAGGTGGGGATAGAGCGCATAGCTCTGAAACACCATGGCCACGTCGCGCTGGGCCGGCCGCAACTGGCTCACGGGCCGGCTGCCCACGTAGATCTCGCCGCCAGTGGGCTGCTCCAGGCCCGCCAGCAGGCGCAGCAGGGTGCTCTTGCCGCAGCCCGACGGCCCCACCAACACCAGGAATTCGCCGTCCTCGATATCGAGATCGAGTTGGCGCAGCACTTCCACCGGCTCGCTCCCCCGGCGGGGTGGGTAGGTCTTGCTGACCTGCTGGAAGCGAACCTCTGCCAAGACGGGCCTTCAGACGGCGCGATCCTAGGTTTGGAGCAATGCAGTTCATCGATCAGGCCCGGATCGCGGTCAAGGCCGGCCGCGGGGGTGACGGAATCGTCACCTTTCGGCGCGAGAAATATGTGCCCGCCGGTGGGCCTTCCGGCGGCGATGGCGGGCGCGGCGGAGATGTGCTGCTGGTGGCCGATGCCAACCTCCAGACCCTGCTGGATTTCAAGTACAAGCGCCTGTTTGCCGCCATCGAGGGGCGGCGGGGCGGCCCCAACCGCCGCACCGGTGCCAGCGGTGATCACCTGGTGATCAAGGTGCCCTGTGGCACCCAGGTGCGCGACGCCCGCACGGCAATCCTGCTCGGCGATCTCACCGATCCCGGCGAGGAGCTGCTGGTGGCCCTGGGCGGCCGCGGCGGCCTGGGCAATGCCCACTACCTCAGCAACCGCAACCGGGCTCCGGAAAAGTTCACCGAAGGCAGGGACGGCGAAGACTGGCTGCTGCAGCTGGAGCTCAAACTGCTTGCCGAGGTGGGGATCATCGGCCTGCCCAATGCCGGCAAGAGCACCCTGATCGCCGTGCTGTCAGCGGCAAGGCCCAAGATCGCCGACTACCCCTTCACCACCCTGGTGCCAAACCTGGGCGTGGTGCGCAGGCCCAGTGGCGATGGCACCGTCTTTGCCGACATCCCCGGATTGATCGCCGGTGCGGCCCGGGGGGCAGGCCTGGGCCACGACTTCCTGCGCCATATCGAGCGCACCCGCCTGCTGGTGCATCTGCTCGATTCCAGCGCAGACGACGTGCTGGCGGATCTGCAGGTGGTGGAGAGGGAGCTCAGCGCCTATGGCCATGGCCTCGATCAACGGCCGCGCCTGGTGGTGCTCAGCAAGATCGAGCTGTTGGAACCCTCAGAGCTTGCGAGCAAGCTCAAGAGCCTGAATCAGCATGTGGCGGCCCAGGGTGGCCAGCCGGTGCTGGCCATTTCTGCGGCGGCAGCGATGAATTTGGCGGAGCTGCTGGCCGCGGTGTGGCAGCAGCTCGGCATTGCCTCGGCATCACCTCCGGGCTAGTCCCTGAGTCCCTGGGGCCTCAGTCGTCGTAGACGCGGCACTCGGGGGCTGAGGGGTTGAGATCACAGAACACCTCCAGGGGGGAGGGGTCGTGGCTGTCCTCGGGATGGTGCTCCTTGAACTCCTTGAGCCCTTGGAGCTCCTCTTCCAGGTGGCGAACCTTGCCCATGTCGCCAGCAGCACGGGCGGCTTCTATCTCGCTCTGGTCTTGCTGGATGTGCTCGTCGATGTTCTTCATACGAAAACCGGCCGAATCGGACCGGAGCTGATCGCGGCCCACCTTACGGCCGTGGTCTCGCCCACGTGTTGGCTTGGCAACAATCATCCGGCCCCGCCGTTGGGCCCCTCAGCCCGCCAGCTCGCTCAGGGCCAGCCAGCGCTCCTCGCCCTTGCTGATCCGCTCGCCCAATTCGGCCAGCTGCTGGGTGCACTTCTCCAGGGCGGTGTAGTCGCTGCCGGCTGAGCCCAGGGCCTGCTCCAGCTGGCGGCGCTGCTCCTCCCAGGCCGGCAGCTTGGTTTCCAGATCGGCCAGTTCCCGGGTCTCCTTGAAGCTGCGTCGCCGGGGCTGGTTTGCGGCGGTTTTGACCTGGGGCTGGAGGGGGCTGGCTTTCTTGGCGCCACTGCTGGTAGCTCCGGCAGCTCTGGCCGCCAGGCGGCTGGCGCTGGTCTCCAGGTAGGCGCTGTAGTTCCCCTCAAAGCGCTGCAGCTCGCCGTTCTCGAAGCAGAACAGCCGATCCACGGTGCGATCGAGGAAGTAGCGGTCGTGGGAGACCACCACCACGCAGCCGCGGAAGTCTTCGAGGAAGTCTTCGAGCACGCTCAGGGTCTGCACATCCAGGTCGTTGGTGGGCTCGTCGAGCAGCAGCACGTTGGGGGCCCCAATCAGCAGCCGGCAGAGGTGCAGCCGCCGCCGCTCGCCGCCGGAGAGCTTGGCTACCGGTTGGTGCTGCTGGGCCGGCGGAAACAGGAAGCGCTCCAGCAACTGGGAGGCACTGAGCTCCTCGCCATCCACCGCCACCCGGCTGGCGGCGGCCTGCACCACCTCCAGCACCTTCTGGTCGGGCTTGAGCAGCACGTCGCTGTGCTGGTCGAAGTAGGCGAGCTTCACGGTGGCGCCCAACTCCAGGCTGCCGCTGCTGGGCTGGCGCCGGCCGGCGATCACCTCCAGCAGGCTCGATTTGCCTACGCCATTTGGCCCGATGATGCCAACCCTGTCTTCCGGGCTGAAGTCGTAGCTGAAGGCCCGCAGCAGGGCCCTGGCTTCGGCCCCTTCGCCCGCACTTACCCCTAGCTCCTCGGCGGTGATAGCCCGCTTGCCCAGCCGCCGGCTGCTGGTGGCCAGGCTCACCTGGCCCCGGCCTTGGCGTTGGGGTGCTTCCCGCATCTCCTCAATGCGCTGGATGCGCGCTTTCTGCTTGGTGCTGCGGGCCTTGGGGCCCTGCCGCAGCCAGGCCAGCTCCCGCCGCAGCGTGCCCTTGAACTTCGCTGCCGAGGAGGCTTCCGATGCCTCCTCCTCGGCCTTGTGGGTGAGATAGGTGGCGTAGTTGCCGGCGTAGCTGCGGGCCAGGCCCCGATCCACCTCCACGATCCGGCGGGTGACCCGATCGAGCACGTAGCGGTCGTGGGTCACCAGCACCAGGGCGCCGGGGAAGCGCCCGAGGTAGCTCTGCAACCACTCCACCCCGTTGGCGTCGAGGTGGTTGGTGGGCTCATCCAGCAGCAGCACGTCGGGCTCGGCCACCAGGGCTGCCGCCAGGGCCACCCGCTTGCGGTAGCCGCCGGAGAGGTCGCCCACCTTGCGCTCGATGTCGGAGATGCCAAGCCGCTCCAGCACCTCGCGGCACTGCTGCTCCAGCCCCCAGGCATTGAGCTGGTCCATGCGGTCATGGAGGTCGCTGAGCTGGGCCAGGGCGATGGCGTTGTCGGGGCCATCAGCCACCGCCTGGCTCAGGGCCGTGTGCTGCCGCAGCAAGGCCATCTTCTCGCCGCTCCCGGCAAACACCTGCTCCAGCACGGTGTGCTCCGGGTCCAGCCCGGGCTCCTGGTCGACGAGCACCACCCGGGTGCGGGGGGCGCAGCGGCGCTGGCCGCTGCCGAGGGGCTCAATGCCCGCCAGCACCTTCAGCAGGGTGCTCTTGCCGGCGCCATTGGGGCCGATCAGCCCCAGCCGCTCGCCTGCGCCGATGTGCAGGCTGAGGTTTTCAAACAGGGTGCGGATGCCGAAGTCCTTGCCGGCATCCACCAGGCTGATCAGGCTCAAGGTGTGGCTCCCTCGGCACCGCTCGCCTGGGCCTTGAGGTAGGCGAAAACGCTTTTGTCGCCCACATCCGCCGCCGCGGGCATTGGGAACTTGCGCAGGCAGAGCACCAGTAGCAGTCCACTCTCGAGGGCCAGCAGGCTCGTGGTAACCCGGCCGTCCAGCAGGCCGACCAGATGGCCGAGCAGGGCGATCGGCAGCAGCAGCGTCACGCCGATGGCCTCGGGCCTGCGGAAGCAGAAGAACTCCTTGAAGCCCACCCCGGCCAGGGCGGCGAAGAAGGGGCCGATCGCCAGGATCCAGAGGGGCTGGCTTGCTACGGCCGCCACCATGGCGCCCGGGCCGCTGCGGGCCGCCAGCACCAGGGCGCCAGCGCAGCCCAGCAGCCAGAAGAGCTGCAGGGTCCGGTGCAGGGGCACCAGGTAGATGTGGATCCAGCGCAGGGCCAGGCCCAGCCCCACCGCCATCAGCACCATCCAGGGCCACACCAGCTCCGGGCCCAGCTGGCGCCACTGCAGCAGCAGCCCGGCCTGGCCCAGGGCCACGGCGGTGAGGGCCAGCCGGTAGCCCAGCACTTCGCGTCGGTCGGTGGCATCGATGGTGTAGGTGCCATAGACCCCTTCAAACACCGGGTCAGTCATGGTCATGTTGCAGGCCTCGGGGGGCTGGTCGGCTCTCTACCAGTGTGGCTAGGGGCGGCCCGGCCGGGATGATCCCGGAGGGATGCAGGGGGAAAAGGGCTCCGAAATAGTCGCGCCGCCAGGCCTCTGGCCAGCAGGTGGCGGCCACGCCGGGCAGGTGGAAGAAGCGTTGGCGCCATTCCCACAGCGCCGGCAGCTGCCAGAGCGGCAGCCGGCTGCAGCCAAACAGCGGCGCATAGACCAGCTCCAGGCGGATCAGGGTGGGAAACAGCACCACATCGGCCAGGCTCAGCTCAGCTCCAGCCAGCCAGGGGCTTTCCTGCAGGACCCGATCCGCTTCGGCCAGGGCGCCAAACAGGGCGGCCTCAGCCCGGTCGTAGGCCGCCTGGGTGCGGGCGAAGCCGCAGCGATACACCCCATCGTTGACATCGCTCTGCAGCAGCTCGCGCCAGCGCAGGGTGGCCTCCTGCTGGGCCCCAGGCTCCAGATCGGGCCCGTCGGGGGCGGGCCAGCGGTTGAGCAGCTCAATCAGCCGGGCGCTCTCGCTGACCAGGATGCGCCCCTGTCGGCGCGAATAGAGGGCCGGCACCGTGGCCCGCTGGCCGGGATCGGCGCCGGAGCGCTGGTAGAGCTCGATCAGGGTGGTGCAGCCCCCGAAGGGTTCGGCGAAGCGCCAGCGCCCCTCGGCGGGATCGGGATCCACTACCACCAGCGTGATGCTGGCGTCGAGGCGGCGCAGAGCCCACACCAGCCAGGCCCGGTGGGCCCAGGGGCAGCTGCGGCCCACGATCAGCACATGGCCATCGGCGCTAGCTGCTTCGCTGGGCAGGGGCGGCAGGCTGGTGAAGGCCCCTGCGGGCCGCTGGTAATTGCCTGCGGCATCGGCCGGGCCCAGGCCCCCCATCAGTTGGCACCACTGCCAGTGCCAGATGGCCCGCGCCGTGCGCACCAGGGGAGCGGGAGGGGCCATGGTCAAGGCGGCGGCAGAACCCCGAATCTGCGTCAGGCTGAGCCTTAAATCCAGTGCCAGGCGCGAGCCTTCCGTTGATGGGCCCCAATTCGAACCCGGCCAAGGTGCTCGTGGTGGCAGGCACCCACGGCAATGAGCGCAATGGGCCCTGGCTGCTCGAGCACTGGCGGAGCCGGCCTGGGGCCCTCCAGAGCCATGGCCTGGAGCTGGAGCTGGTGCTGGGCAACCCCGCTGCCCACTCCCAAAACCGGCGCTATCTCGAGCGAGATCTAAACCGCTGTTTTGCCCCATCCCTGCTGGCCGATGCCAGCCTCGATGGGGCCGATCTGCAGCGTGCCCGGGAGTTGCTGCTCAGCCATGGCCCCGCAGGGGAGGCACCGTGCCTGGTGGTGCTGGATCTGCACAGCACCACCAGCGCCATGGGCAATGCGCTGGTGGTCTACGGCCGCCGCCCGGCGGATCTGGCCCTGGCGGCGGGCGTGCAGGGGCTGCTGGGCCTGCCGATCTATCTCCATGAGGCCGACCATGCTCAGACAGGTTTTCTGGTGGAGAGCTGGCCCTGCGGCCTGGTGATCGAGGTGGGCCCCGTGCCCCAGGGGGTGATCCAGGCCCAGATCTGTCGCCAGACCCAGCTGGGCGTGGAAGCTGCCCTGGAGGTGCTGGCGGCGGCCCAGCGGGGGCCATTGCGGTTGCCCGCCGAGCTGGTGGTGCATCGCCATCTCGGCAGTCTCGATTTGCCGCGGCGCCCGGATGGCTCTCCTGCTGCCTGCCTGCATCCGGCCCTGCAGCACCGCGACTGGCATCCGCTCCAGCCGGGGGACCCCGTTTTTCTCGATTCCCACGGGGCAACTCTGGGCTTCGTGCCGCCCAGGGGCCTGGAGGGCCAGCCCGTCTGGCCCGTATTTGTCAACGAGGCGGCCTATGGCGAGAAGGGCATTGCCCTGAGCCTCACCAGCCGGGAATGCTGGCCCGTCAGCAGCGAGTGGCCCCTGGCCCTCGAAGCGCTCTCGAACCGGCTGGCTCAGCGGGGAGCGCCGTTGTAATCCACCCCTAAAACGCTTTTGCCATCGCTGGAAATGCGGATCTCCGTCTCCACGCTGGGGGCGATGTTGAGCTGCTGCCAACCGGGTACCCCGCCAAGGAAGCGGAATTGGTAGCCGTCACTGGAGCTGATCAGGCACTGGTTCCCTGCCCCGGCGGTTTCAAACATGCATTTGGCGGGGCGATAGACGTTGAGGCCCCCGTTCAGTTGCACCGCCGTGTTGCGGGCCAGGTTGAGAGCCCGTACGGCGCTGAAGGGCACTGGTGCGTCCTGGGCCAGGGCCGCCTTGGGGGCCAGCATCGGCACGCTGCCGGCCAGCAACCCCGAGCCCAGCACCGCTGCTGTGATGCCTATCAGGCGAAAACCCATGGATCAAAGTCGTCTAGCTCCCCCAGCTCAACGCGGGGTCAGGGCCCTGTCAACCGCACACCAGGGTGGCCTGCTCCTGCTTGCAAGGCAGGTTTGTGGTGCTGCCGTCGGCCCAGTAAATGCGCAGGCGGTCGTCTGCGGTGCCGCTGCGGTAGGTGAGTGATTTGATGGCCCCGGCGGGGGGCTTGCCGGCCGGGTCGGCCCCGTTGCCGGGGGCCACGGCATTGAGCTTCTGCTCCAGTTGCTGGATCTTGACCTCGACCTGTTCCTGGCGCTGCTGCATCTGCTGCAGCTCGGCCGAAGGCTGGCGTTGGCAGCTGGCCAGCAGCAGGGCAGCGCCAGCCCCGGCGGCCAGGGCTTGAAGCGAAGAGATGCGGGCCATGCCGGAAAAGGGCCTGTGCAGCTGTCTTCCTAGCAGCGCAGGCAGCCCCTGGCTACGGATTCCCGTCCCCGGCGCCGCCCAGCGGGGAGCAATAGAAAGTCTTCCCAATTGCCTCTCAGGCTCAGCGCAATCTTCCGTTACAGTTCTCGATGACGGGATTCCGTCCGGTGGTTTCCGCTTCGACTTCTTCGGCAGACCGGATTCCCGCCTTCCATACCCGTTCCTCTGGAACACCCTCTTCTCGTTCTCATGACAACCACTATTCAGCAGCGCCAAGGCGCTTCTGCGTGGAACCAGTTTTGCGACTGGGTCAC
>NZ_JAGQCR010000064.1:0-13824 GCF_024346295.1 Cyanobium sp. BA20m-14 | reverse complement strand
GCTTGTCAACCCTCTGCTGCTCGTCCCAGAAGCCTCTTTGGCCCATACCAGGGATGCAATTAACTATTCAAAGTATAAGTTATTGTCGCCTTCAGGCAAGCCCTGATCGCATTTTTCGAGGTGCCCTTAAGAGAGGCCTTCCTCACCACGACGCTCTACCGCCGTTTTCGAGCTCTGGAGCGCAAGCGACAAATCGATGATACCGCCGTTCTGTTACTCAACGGCGGCCAGTATTTGGCATGCTCGTCATCGTATCTGCTCAGTCGCGATGGGGCACAACGGCTGGTGAATGCCATGCGGGCTCGAGAAGCCACCGGCAAGTTGGTGCCGATCGACATGGCCCTCAGGCAATGGATCCGCAAAGGCACTTTGAGTGCCTCCATCTCACTGCCGTTCTTCAGCACGATCTCGGCCGGCATGCCCAGCTCCATCCAGCACGACCGCGCCGCAGCCGTTCAGCTCAGTCAGAACGCCGATCTGGGCCTGCGCCGGTTGCTATTCCTGCAGCACTGGGATCCAGCGGGAAGCTCCGAGGTTCTGCGGGAGATCAGCGCTCTTCTCGCTGCTGGCCTCACCCCCGACCAGCTCGAAACACTGGTACTAGAAATAATGGAGGCCGGCCGTAGCGAAGGCTGGCTAACTGCCTACTGATCCCGCAGGCAGCGGGCGATGGCCCTGTCCCCCTAGCGCCAATCCACCCCAAGCAACACCTCATTTTCTCGCAGGAGCGCAACCGGGCGCGCAACAACGGTCCCAATCATCCCGATCAACCTGACCGTGATTCAACCCATCCCGCCCATCAGCCGCAGCGGCCCCGGATAGGCCGCCAGACCAGCAACAGCCGACCAAAGGGATCGCGATGCAGGGGCGGCAGTTCCTACCAGCCGCCCTCAAGCAGGGCTCGGCGCAGCACGGCCGGCTCCACCCTGAAATCAGGCCGCCCCAGCGCCTGCATGATCACCAGCTCCCACAGGCTGGCCACACTGAACACCGGCGTATCGAGCAGCAAGCGCATCGCTGGCCTCAGGCGCCTTCAAACAGATCGGCGATCTCGGCGGCGGCCAACAGCCCCAGGCCGGCCTGCCCGTGGGCTCCTTTCACTTGGGCCACGCCCGCCACCATTGCAGCCCCTGCACCCTGAGAGCATCGCCGCGCGCGTTCGCTTTGGCAAGTACTGGCGTACTATGCAGTGAGCGACGAGGGCTCGGCTTGGGTAGGGTTTTGGTCTTCGATATCCAAGGCTGGATCACCCTCGTCATCGGCGGCCTGCTGGCGCTGATCACTCTCTTCTCGTCCTACAGCCATGCCTCAATCCCCTTCATCGGCACCGTTGAGCTCAATCAGCAAATCGGAGTACTACTCCTCTTTGCCCTGGTTCCGACGTTGGTTGGCGATGTTGAACTGGCGACCCGTCGTCGACTACGAGCTGAGAGAGATCGCGTTCGATCGGAGAGAGATCGAATACAAGCAGAGAATGCAGCAGCTGCAGAAAGAGAGCGAGCAGCTGAAGATCGAAGACGAGCAGCGCTCGATCGCACACGAGCAGAGGATGGGGCAGCTCAAGAGCGAGATCGCGCAGCTCAACGAGCTCAACTCCAAGCTCGATGCACTCTTGTCCAGCTCCAGCACCAGCTCGACCCCACCCCTGAGCACACCCAACAACTCCGAGGCTTGATCGCCTTCCTGCTCGAGTACCGGCCGTTCGCCTGAGGGGTGCAGATCGTATGGGTGCCTCCGGCTTGTGATCAGCCGCAGGCCATCGAGCAAGTCCCAGCGCCGCAGGCAGCCATTAGGGCGTGCCCATCGCTGGCCTCAGGCGCCTTCAAACAAATCGGCGATCTCGGCGGCGGCCAGCTGATCAAAGTCGTCGGGCACCTGGCACTGGCCGGCCAGCAGGCCCAGGCGCCGCAGCGGTGCCGCAGCAGCACCTGCTTCGTTGAGGGAGGTGAAGCGCACCATGGGCCGGCCGGCCTTGCAGATCACAAACGGTTCCCCTGCTGCTGCCTCCTCCACCAGCCGCGAGAGGTGGGTTTGGGCCTCCTGCATGTTCACCTGCCGCATGACCTAAGAATCCAGAACGCCGTTTGAGCCCGCACGGAAACCGTTTCACAAACCCAAACCCGCAAAACGCAAACACTCAAAACAACACCCACCCCAGCTGCCGATGTCAGCGCAGCCCAGCCAGCAGCCACGCCTCAACCCGCTCCGCCAGCACCTCTCGGGAGGCGTTCGCCTGGGCCCACTGGCGGCAGGCGCGTCGATCGATTGCCCCCACCTGGGCCACCGCCGCCACCAGGCCCCCCACATCATCGGGCTCCACCAGCAGCCCATTCAGCTGCGGCTGCACCAGCTCGCCCGGACCGCCGCGGCGGTAGGCCACCACCGGCACGCCGCAGGCCAGCGCCTCCACCACCACGTTGCCGTAGGCCTCGTTCCACTTGGGGGTGTTCAACAGGGCCCGGCAGCGCCCCAGCTGCTCCTGCAGCTGATCGGTGGGCAGGAAGCCCCGCCACTGCAGGGTGCCGGCCGGCACCGAGGCCTCCACTGCCGCCGCATAGACAGGATCCTCGACCAGGCCCCACACCGCCAGGGGCAAGCCCAGCTGGGCCGCCGCGGCCGCCGCATCCTCCAGCCCCTTTTCCGGCGCCACCCGCCCAGCCCAGCCCAGCAGCGGCTCCGGCTCGGCGCAAAACCCATAGGCCGCCAGATCAAAGCCATTGCCCAACACCACCGGCGCCTGGGGCAGGTTGAAATCCGCTGCCTGAACGGCGCTGTGGAAGGCCAGCCGCCGCTGGTCCCAGAGGGCCACATCGGCGATCACCCCATCCATGGCCTCCCCCACCGAGCCCATGCTGACCAGATGGAATATCGGCAGCGGCGCCGAGGGGGTCAACCAGAAGGGCAGCCAGTCGTAGGCCAGGTTGAGCACCAGCTCAAAGCCCGCCGCCGGGCCCTCCAGGAGCACCCGCCGCCAAAAGCGCGGCAGCAGCCCATCGGCCAGCATCGTGATCGGGGCGCTGCGCTCCTGGTGCTGGGCACTGGGCTGGGATCGGCCAGTGCAGGTCCACAGGGTTGCGGCGGCGCAGGCTGGCGGCAGCACCGACCCCCCAGCCGCCAGCACCGTTACCGCGTGGCCCCGCTCCAGCAGGCCCGCCACCAGGGTGGTGGCAGTCAGTTCCACCCCACCGCCACAGCCACTGCCCAGGGCCCCCAAGGGGGTGCTCACCACCAGAATCTTCATCAGACCTGCTGCTCCATCGAACCGCCCTGCCAGAGCTGCTTGCGGCGGCTGATCAGCAGCACCGATACCAGGGCCAGCAGCGCCCCGAGCCACTGCAGCGGCCGCAACTGCTCATCGAGCCACCACACACCACAGAGCAGGGCAAACACCGGCGTTAAAAAAGTGAGCGCCGTGAAACCGGTGAGGTCGCCGCTGTTGGCAAACCAGAAGAAGAGCCCGTAGGCCAGGGCACTGCCGAACACGGTGGCGTAGGCCATCAGGCCCCACTCCGCCTGACTCCAGGCGGGCAGGGGGGAGCCGGCCAGGCCAACGCCGCCCAACAGGGGCAGTCCGCCAATCAGCATGTGCCAGCCGGTGATCGCCACCGGATCACTCTGGCGGCTGGCGTAGCGGCTCAGCACCGTGCCGATGGCCATCGCCGCCGCCGCCGCCAACATCCAGAGTTCCCCGTGGCTCCAGGCTTGCTCCCCCAGGGCGGCTGGACCCTCCAGCCACCAATGGCGCAGCACCGGCGCCGGCAAACCCAAACAGAGGATGCCAAGCAACCCGAGCAGCAGGCCCACCCAGCCCACCGGATTGATCGCCTCGCCAAACAGACTGCGGGCCAGCAGGGCCACCAGCAGGGGCTGGGAGTCGATCAAAACCGAGCCCAAACCGGCCCCGGTCTGGCCCAGGCCCCTGGCCAGCAGGCCCTGGAACAGGCTGCCATCGACCAGGGCGAAGAGCAGCAGCCAGGGCCAATCGCTGGCGGCTACCCGCAGGGAGCGGCCCAGCAGCATTGCCGCCACCAGCACCAGGCCACCTGCGGGCAGCAACCTCAAACTGGCCACCTGCAGGGGAGTGCCCCCCTCCAGCAGGGGACGCATTGCCGCCATCGCCGTGCCCCAGAGGGCAAAGGGCAGCAACATCAGGGGCCATCGCAGGGCCTGGGGCATGGCGCTTGATGGCCGGTGGGGGCATTCTTTTTAAGATCCAACCACTTCACCGCAACCCAATGCCCTGGCCCTGGCGTCGCAAGACCCGTCGCACCCTGGCGCGCATCGCCATCGAGGGTCCCATCGCCGGCGCCACCCGCACCCGGGTGCTCAAGGCCATCCACCAGGTGGAGCAGCGCGAATGCCCCGCCCTGCTGCTGCGCATCGACAGCCCGGGCGGCACCGTGGGCGACAGCCAGGAAATTCACAGCTCCCTGCTACGCCTGCGGGAGAAGGGATGCAGGGTTGTCGCCAGCTTCGGCAATATCTCCGCATCCGGCGGGGTCTACATCGGCGTCGCGGCCGAGAAGATCATTGCCAACCCGGGCACGATCACCGGCTCCATCGGCGTGATCCTGCGCGGCAACAATCTCTCCAAGTTGCTCAAGCGTGTGGGGGTGAGCTTTGAAACCGTCAAAAGCGGCCTCTACAAGGACATCCTCTCCCCCGATCGCGCCCTCACCGAAGGGGAAAGGGAGCTGTTGCAAGGCCTGATCGACTCAAGCTACGACCAGTTTGTCGAGGCGGTGGCCACGGGTCGGGGGCTGGACCAGAAGCAGGTGCGGGCCTTCGCCGATGGCCGGGTGTTCAGCGGTGCCCAGGCCAAGGAACATGGCCTGGTCGATGGCCTGGGCGATGAGGAGACGGCCCGGCGGCTGGCCGCCGAGCTGGCCGACCTCGACCCAGAAAAAACCCGAACGATCACCTTTGGCAGCCCGCCGAAACGCTTCGCCGGGCTGCTGCCCGGCCGCAGTCAGCTGCGGGGACTGGGCCAGGCCCTCAGCCTCGAACTCGCCTGGAACGGCCAACCGCTGTGGCTCTACCGGCCATGACCCAGTCCCCTGTGCTGCGCGCCCTGCGCGGGGCCACCACCGCCGACGCCAACACCGCCGCGGCGATCGAAGCTGCCGTGGCCGAACTGGTGCAGGCCCTGGTGGCGCGCAATGGCCTGGGGGCGGAGCAGCTGGTATCGGTCACCTTTTCGGTGACCGGCGATCTCGATGCCTGCTTCCCGGCCGCCATCGCCCGACGCCAGCCAGGCTGGGGCCAGGTGGCCCTGCTCGATTGCCAGCAGATGGCCGTAGTGGGTGATCTGCCCCGCTGTATCCGGCTCCTGGCCCATGCCTGGCTCCCCCCCCAGCAGGCGCCGCTCCATCCCTACCTGCGGGCAGCGGCCCAGCTCAGGCCCGACCGGGTCGATCCCTGATCCGGCCGCCACCTGCAGGGCCGACCACCGAGACCAGCGGGCCAGGCCCTGGCTGATGAGAATTGAATTTCTCACCGGTATCTCCCTGATGGGCTTCCCTCCCCTGCGTCGCCTTGTGGCTCCCCTGCCTGCCCTGGTGACAGCCGCAGCCCTGGCCGGGCTGGGAGCCCTGGCCCCTGGCGCGCTGGAGCAACCAGTCCGGGCCCAGGGCACCCCGAGCCTGATGGAGTTCCGCTGGGACAACACCAAGGATTACCGCAAGCTCTACTACTTCATGACCGAGACCCAGCGTCTCAAGCGCTCGGAGTATTACCTGATTCTCAGACCGAAAGACCGCAAAACAGCAATCCTGAAGCTGAGCATCAGCATCCCCAGCTATTTCGACGCCAAGATCGATCCCAAACGGGTCAAGCTCTGCAAGATGAGCGAAGGCGGCATGATGTCGCGCACCAAGTGCCAGGAGACGATCCCGGCCACGATCGAAATTGCTGAAAACGGCAGCGCCATTGAGATCTTCCCCGACACCCCCATTCCGGAGACGGGCACGATTGGGGTTTACATGAACATCTTCAACCCGTTCAACATCGGCATGTATCAGTTCAACGCCCTGGCCCAGGCCCCGGGCGATGTGCCAATTGCCGGCTATCTGGGCAGCTGGCTGATTCAGATCGATCCGCCCAGCAACTGATAGGTTGGCCCTTACGCCCAATACCGACGCGACGAGCGCAGCAACAAGCCAGCCATGACTAAGCGCACCCTGGAAGGAACAAGCCGTAAGCGCAAGCGCGTCTCCGGTTTTCGGGTGCGCATGCGCAGCCACACCGGCCGCCGCGTAATCCGCACCCGGCGCCGCCGCGGCCGCGCCCGGCTGGCTGTTTAGGGCCCTTCCCTTGGCCCTGCCCCAGCGTCACCGGCTCAAGGGGCAGCGTGTGTTTGACCAGGTGTACCAGAGGGGAAGTCGGCACCAGGGTCCAGCAATGGTGCTGCGCATCCTCGATGCCCAGCCCGGCCTGCTCCCCCTTGAGCAACAGCTCCACCCCCCGAGCCCCTGGCGCTGTGGGGTGGTGGTGAGCAGCAAGGTTCACAAGCGGGCCGTGCGGCGTAATCGACTGCGGCGCCTGCTCCACGGCCACCTGCTGGCCCTGTCGATCGGAGCAGGTGGACGCTCCCTCTGGCTGCTGCTCAGCCTCAAACCGGGCAGTGCCGATCTCCCCAACCAGGCCCTGCTGGGAGAATGCAACCAACTTCTGCACCAGGCAGGCCTGACGCCATGAGCCAAGACAGCAGCATGAGCAAAGAAAGCAAGAGCATCCAGGAAACCGTTTTTTACGAGGGTGGGCCGGCCAAGGGGGATCTGGTGTTCAACCTGCTCCTGGGGCTGACGCTGATTGGCATTCCCTTTGCCGTCGGAGCGATCGTGCGGGCCCTGTGGCTGCGCTTCCGCATCACCAGCCGCCGCATCGAAGTGAACGGCGGCTGGCTGGGCCGCGATCGCACCCAGGTGGTGTACAGCCAAATCCGGGAGGTGCGCAGCGTGCCCCGGGGCTTCGGTCTGTGGGGCGACATGGTGCTGGTGCTGAACGACGGCTCCAAGCTGGAGATGCGCTCGGTGCCTGGCTTCCGCGAGCTGGAGACCTACATCGAGGAACGCCGCCAGGCCAAGAGCTCCACACCGAAGGGCATGGCCGCCTAGACCATCAGTCACACTGAGCCCACGCTCCCCCCTACCCCCAGAGCCCCTCTGCCGTGATCGGGTACATCTCCGACAATCTGCTGCTTCCAATCCTCGATTTCTTTTACGGATTGGTGCCCAGCTACGGGCTGGCGATCATTGCCCTGACGGTGGTGATCCGGCTGGCGCTGTTCCCCCTGAGCGCCGGTTCGATCCGCAATGCCCGGCGCATGCGCATTGCCCAGCCCGCCATGCAGAAGCGGCAGGCCGAGATCAAGGCCAAGTACGCCTCCAACCCCCAGAAACAGCAGGAAGAACTGGGCCAGCTGATGAAGGAGTTCGGCAGCCCCCTGGCCGGCTGCCTGCCCCTGGTGGTGCAGATGCCGATCCTGTTTGCCCTGTTCGCCACCCTGCGGGGCTCACCGTTTGCCGATGTGCCCTACACCCTGAACCTCAAGGTGTTGCCCGCTGAGCAGATCGCAGCGGTGGAGCCGAAACCCTTCAACAGCGCCAGCCACTCGATCTTCATCACCGAAACCAGCCACGTGCCCGTCATTGCCAGCCTGGAGGGCGGCACCAAGCTGGGTGTGGGTGATTCGGCCCAGGTGAAGCTGCACACCAAAGAAGGCGAGAGCTTTGACTCCGTGCTCAAGGCCATCGAGCACGGCGACGCCTTCTCCCCCACCTGGAGCGTCAGCAAGGGCGAGGGAGTGGTGAGTGTCTCCAGCGATGGCACCGTCACAGCCCTGGGCACCGGTGACGCCACCGTGGAGGCCAAGATCCCCGGCCTGGCGGCCCGCAGCGGCTTCCTGTTCATCAAGGCCCTGGGTCAGGTGGGCTTCATGACCGACGGAGCCGTCAACTGGGATATCGCGATCCTGGTGGCCGGATTCGGCGCCAGCCTGTTTGCCTCCCAGATCCTCTCTGGCATGGGCATGCCGGCCAACCCCCAGCAGTCCACGGCCAACAAGATCACGCCGGTGATGATCACGGGCATGTTCCTGTTCTTCCCGCTGCCGGCCGGCGTGCTGCTCTACATGGTGGTGGCCAACATCTTCCAGGCCCTGCAGACCTTCCTGCTCAGCCGCGAGGCCCTGCCGGACAACCTGCAGGCGATCCTCGACCAGCAGATGGCCCAGCAACCGGTCACGGTCAGCGCCAGTGGCAGCCGCATGCCCTTCGAGCCCAAGGGCAAGAAATAACCCACCCTCCTGAGCCCTTGCCCGACCAATCCGAGCCCGATCCCCTGCGCCCGCTTCCCCTTCAGGAGCTGCAGCACCTGGATGGGGGCCGCCACTGGCAGATCGGCCAGCCGATCGCCGGGCTGGCCACACTCACGCCGGTGCGGGGCGAACTGCAGGCCACCCACCGGGGCAATGTGCTGGAGGTCAGGGGCAGGGCCGAAGCGATCGTGACCCTCTGCTGCGACCGCTGCCTTCAGCACTTCAACTTGACCCTGAGCGCCGCCAGCACCGAGCTGGTCTTGATCGGCGCGGCAGAGAGCGATGACGGCCAGCTGGTGGAAAGGCTCGATCCGAGGGGCAGCTTCGATCCGGAGCACTGGATCTTCGAGCAGCTGAGCTTGCAACTGCCGATCGTCAATCACTGCGGCAGCCACTGCCCGGGCCCTGCCACCTGGAGCAGCGCCAGCTCCGGCATCGACCCCCGCTGGCAGGTACTGCAGAACCTGACCCCCTAGGCGAGCCGCCGTGACCGACAGCTGGGGCGACCAACTCGATCTCCTGATCCGCGCCCGCACGCCGATTCTCTGGATTCGCAGCCTGGAGGAGGAGCGGGTTGAAGCCCTGCTAGAGCAGGCAGCCCAACGGCTGGGCGGCCGCACCCTGCTCCGCTGGGACTTCATCGAGGGCCTCGGCGGCGCCCCCAACCGCAGCGGTGAGGCCGCCCGCAACCCGATGGCTGCCCTGGCCTGCCTCGATCCGCTGCCGCCCGAGCAGGCGGCCATGTTGGTGCTGCGCGATTTTCACCGCTACTGCGAAGATGCCGGCGTCTGCAGGCGTCTGCGCAACCTGGCGGCCAGCCTGCGCCAGGCACCCCGCACCCTGGTGATTACCGCCCCCGACTGGTCGATCCCAAGGGAGCTCGAGGACAGCATCACCCTGCTGGATCTGCCCCTCCCGGCTGCGGAGGAGATCCGAACCCTGCTGAGCACAATTGCCAATGCCAGTGGCCATCCCCTCAGCCCCGGGGTGGCCGAACAGCTCACCGCCGCCTGCCACGGCCTCAGTGAGCAGCGGGTGCGCCAGCTGGCCGCCCGGGCCCTGGCCCGGCGCGGCCAGCTCGGGGAGGAGGATCTGGCCGAGGTGCTGGAGGAGAAACGTCAGGCGATCGCCAAGAGCGAGCTGCTGGAGTACTGCCCCAGCGAGGCCAGCCCCGCCGACATCGGAGGGCTCGAGGCCCTCAAGCACTGGCTGGAGCAGCGCCACATGGCCTTCAGCGAAGAGGCGATGCGCTATGGCCTGCCCCTGCCCCGCGGCGTGCTTCTGGTGGGTCCCCAGGGCACGGGCAAATCGCTCACGGCCAAGGCGGTCGCCCACAGCTGGAGCATGCCCCTGCTGCGCCTGGATGTGGGCCGGCTGTTTGCCGGCTTGGTAGGGGCCTCCGAGGCCCGCACCCGCGACATGATCCAGCGGGCAGAGGCCATGGCGCCCTGCGTGCTCTGGATCGATGAGATCGACAAGGGGTTTGGGGGCGACTCCCGCAGCGATGGCGGCACCAGCCAGCGGGTACTGGGCACGGTGCTCACCTGGATGGCGGAGAAAACCAGCGCTGTCTTCGTGGTGGCCACGGCCAACGGGGTCGACAAGCTGCCCGCCGAGCTGCTGCGCAAGGGCCGCTTCGACGAGATCTTCCTGCTGGACCTACCCAGCGCCGAGGAACGCCGGGCGATTCTCGATCTGCAGCTGGGGCGCCGGCGACCCAGCCACACCATCCCGCTGGATGTGCTGGTAGACCGCACGGGCGGCTTTTCCGGCGCCGAACTCGAGCAGACGGTGATCGAGGCCATGCACCTGGCCTTCGCCGAGCACCGGGAATTCGGCGAGGCCGACCTGATCGCCGCCGCCAGCCAGGTGGTTCCACTCTCGCGCACCGCCCGGGAACAGCTGGAGGCCCTGCAGAGTTGGGCCAGGGGCGGCAGGGCCAGGCTGGCCAGCGCGCCGAGTTGATGTCGGGGAGTAACGAACTTAGACGGCAGGTAACAAGGCTTGCCCCCAGGCCTACTCAGCCCAAGTTCATACCCCTACGGTCTGGTCCATACGCCCCCTCCGCCATGACCCCGACCCCCCACAGCCGTCCGGAAATGGTCAACCAGCTGGCCGTTGCCTGCCTGGGCGCCGGGGTTGTGACCACGGTGGCGGTGGCCCAGGGGCAGAACCCCCTGACCGCCCTAGCCATCACCCTGTTTTCCGCCCTGGCCGCCGTGATGGTCGGCCAGGTGCTCTGAGCAGATCAGATGCTCTGAGGGATCAGTTGGCTGAGGGATCGGCCATCGCCACGGGGATCCTGGGAACTGGGAAACCGTTGCTGCCCAGGACATCGACAATCATGCGGTTGGTGTCGAAATACACCTGCCAGTAGTTGTCGGTGTGGGTGTACGGACGGACCGCCAGCCGGGGCCCCCGCTCACTGAATTCCAGCACCTCCACATCGCCTCCCATGCCCTCAAATTGATTGGGCACCCGCTTGAGTCCCTCCTTCAGCAAGGCGATGGCGCGGCCCACGTCCGCTGAGTTGTCGAGCTGGGCAACCAGTTCAACCCGGCGGTAGCCGTGGACGGAATAGTTCTGAATGGTGTCGCCGAACAATTTGCCGTTGGGCACGATGTTGCGCACGTTGTCGGGTGCCAGCAGCGAGGTGACGAACATGCCGATTTCCTCCACCGTGCCGGTGATCCCGGCAGCGGTGATGAAGTCGCCCACACTGAAGGGTCGGAAAACCTGCAGGAACACCCCGGCGGCGAAATTGCCGAGCATGCCGCTCCAGGCCGCCCCAACCGCCACGCCGGCGCCGGCGAGCAGGGCCGCGAAGCTGGCTGTCTGGATGCCGAAGAAGCCCAAAATGGCCACCACTAGAATCACCCGCAGCACGGCTGCGAGGATGTTGATCAGATAGGCGACGACAGTGGCATCAAGGGTGCTTTGGCGCAAACTTTTGCGCATAATGCGCATTGCCATCTGAATCAGCCAGCCACCGGCAATCCAGAGGGCAACGGCCCCTACCAGCTTGAGCACAAAAGGCACAATCGTGCTCGCCAAGAGCAAGGAGAAATCTGGGATCGGCATTAATTCGAAGCAAACAACCATTAAATCCAGCTGGCTTCCACCCAGCAGTCAATGCGAATTTAGAAATTGACAAACAAGGATTCAAAAAGTCAGGATATAAACACAGGCCCCGAACTGCCGGCTGATTTCCGCGCCCAGCTGCCCGCCCTGGCCAACAAGACCTACTTCAACTACGGCGGCCAGGGACCCCTGCCGAGCTCCTCCCTCGAGGCGATCACGGCCGCCTGGCGCACCATCCAGGAGCTGGGCCCATTTTCCGGCGCCGTCTGGCCGTTTGTCGAACAGACCACCAGCCAGCTGCGCCAGCACCTGGCCGGCTGGTTTGGCGTGCCGTCGCACCGGCTGGCCTTCAGCGAAAACGTAACCAGTGGCTGCGTACTGCCGCTGTGGGGCCTGCCCTGGCAGGCCGGCGACGAACTCCTGATCAGCGACTGCGAGCACCCGGGAGTGGTGGCCGCCTGCCGCGAACTGGCCTACCGCCAAGGGCTTGTGCTCACCACCTTGCCGGTAGCGGATCTGCGCGGCACTGCCGCTGACACAAACGAGCAGGTGCTGCAGCGATTGGATCGCCAGCTCAGCCACGCCACCCGATTGGTTGTGCTTTCACACCTGCTCTGGAATACGGGCCAGGTGATGCCGATTGCAGCGGTGGCAAGCTTGCTCAGCTCTCACCCCAAGCATCCCTGGCTGCTGGTGGACGGGGCCCAATCCCTTGGGGCCATTCCAATCGAAGCCGCCGCAGCGGCCGCTGACATCTACGGCTGCACCGGCCATAAGTGGTGTTGTGGGCCCGAGGGACTGGGAGCAGTAGCCCTGTCGGAGCGGGTGGTGCGCGAGGCCAGACCCACCCTGATCGGCTGGCGCAGCCTTAGCCACGCAGCCAGCGGCCAGAGCGAATTTCACACCGACAGCCGGCGCTTTGAAGTGGCCACCTCCTGCATACCCCTTTGCGCTGGGCTGGAGCAATCCCTGCACCTGCTGGAGGCGCAAGGCACAGCCGAAGAGCGCCTGGCCCTGATTCAGCGGCGCAGCGGCTATCTCTGGCAAGGACTGCAGGCCAACCCCCGGGCCCGCACCCTGTTGGAGCTGCCGCCACCAGCGGGGCTGGTGAGCTTTGAGTTCAGCGGCGAAAATCCAGAAAGGGTGGTGAAGCGCCTGGGTGAACAGGGCATCTGGCTGCGCAGCCTCGACGATCCCCATTGTCTGCGGGCCTGCACCCACATCACCAGCACCGAAGCTGAGATCGACCAGCTGCTTGCAGCTTTGCAAGCGCTCTGAGTTGCTCCCGTCTCCAAACAAAAAAAGGGGCTTACGCCCCTTATGGGAACCTCGAAAAAATCAAGAATTTCACACCTACAGAAGCTTACGAAAAAACGCCTTCCGGCGCCAAAGGGTCTAATAAATTGTACATCAAAATGACTGAATTGACCCAAGCGGCTTCGTACTAATTATTACTCATGCGAGCGCAAGCCCACGATCCGCTCTTAGAAGATATCGCAGGAAGTTGAATGTCAGGTTCTTGAGACCCCACCATGCTTTGTTTCTCTCAAGCCCAATCTTTCTAGTCATCTTGCCACCCATAGACATGGTCATGCAGCCAAAAACATGTTCCACACAAGCTCTTATTGCTGATTTAATACGGTTACGCTCTTTGGCCGCGTCGCTTAGCGGGTGATTGCGGCTGCCTTTTTCGTGAATGCAACTTTCAAAACCGCCAAGATTCAGTAGGTTTTCAAAGCACTCGCCTGCATAGGCAGAATCTGCCCAAACATAATCATCTGTGTTCTCAGGATCAAGAAGCATTGGCAGCATCTGACTGTCGTGGATATTGGCCGGTGTCACGGCATAGCGCCTGATAAATCCATGTTCCACGTCGATACAGATATTGTTCTTGTAGCCGTAGTGATTGATGCCGTTCTTTTTAACCCATCGCGCATCCAAGTCCTTCTGCTGCAATCGGTCTGGGTTTTTGTCCCAACCTTCAGGCATGCGATTCTCTTTGATCTCCTTGTTGTCTTCTCTGCTATTTCGCTGCCTTGGAACTGGTACCAGCGTTGCATCAATGATCTGACCGCCACGGGCTTCGAGACCTTGGGACCGAAGATATGACTCAAACTTTTCAAATAGCTCTTCGATCACTCCGGCCTTGCGAAGCCTTTCTCGAAAAAAGGCGAGAGTAGTAGCATCGGGAATATCGTTCATTACGCCTAAGCCAACAAACTCTTCAAAAGAACGGCGATCATTTACCTGGAATTCAGTTTCATCATCGCTCAAATTGAAAAGCTGTTGAAGCACCAGCATTTTGAAGAGGATCAGCGGATCAATTCTCCGCCGACCAGCATTGCTTTTGCGCTCTTGCGCATAACCTTTTTCGAGCAGTGGGCGAAATGATTCCCAAGGAATCGATTCGGAGAGTCGCTCAAGAA
>NZ_JAGQCR010000063.1:0-13998 GCF_024346295.1 Cyanobium sp. BA20m-14 | reverse complement strand
GCTGAGCGAGCGGCCTTCCGCTCCGCTTCTTTGGCTCAGCAGCTCGTAGGATCCATTCGTAAGCCTGGCAGCTTGGCGGCTCTCAATCCACCGGAACGGTGATCGAGCTGCTCTGGGTTTCGGGGGTCTTGGGTATGTCCACCTCGAGCAGTCCATCGTGGAAATGGGCCTTCAGGTGTTGGCTATCCACGTTGTTTGGCAGGGTGAAGCTGCGGATGAAATTGCCGTAGGAGCGGGCCGTCGCCGTTAGGAGACTGGAATTGCAGGAAGGGCGGTCGGGCCCGCAGCGCTTCCTCCAGCAGAAAGGCACACAGGTTGGAGACGGAGCGCCCTTCCTCTTCCGATCGGCTCAGCAGGGCTTCATGAACGTGGTAGCTCAGGGTGATTGAGATGCGACGCGGTTGGCGCTGAAGAATGCGTAAACGATCATTCATGGAAAGGGTCTCTTGTTTTTGCTCTGAGCTCGGTGACTGGTAGCTGGCAATCGGTGATCGGAGTGGTTCCCTTCACAGCCCGTGCTGGCCTTGCCAAACGAACTTGCCAACTGCTTCGTAATGGCACGGATTTAGGCTCGATTTATACGCTTTGCCCTAATTCTGAGTTATTTTAGGCGCTGCTTGCATCGCCTGCGAATCAATGTGTCGCAGGTTGCCGCATTAGATGCAGCCAAGCAGACTTGCTTTCTGATCCTCTCGCCGCCGCCTCTTCCCCAGCCCATGCTGAGGGGGGCAGGGGGTGGCTCAGATGAGTTCGGCTGATGCCGAGTGACCAGATCGAGCTAACCGCAACAGCTGCGAGGGCTGGATGTGAAAGCGCTGTTGAAACTCAACGCTAAACAGCCCCATGGAGCGATAGCCACAGGCGCAGGCGATGCTAGTCACCGTTTCTTTGGGGGAACTCTTCAGCAACCGTTGACGGGCCTGGTCCAGCCGTTTTGCCCGAATCCATTGGGTTGCTGTACAGCCCATGCGTTCGCGGAATGCGTATTGGAGTGCCCTCCTTGAATAGTTGCTTAGTTCAGCAAGCGAGGTCAGGCTTAGAGTTTTATCCAGGTTCGCGGCAATGTAGTTAATGAGTTGATCAAATGAATCGAGAGGCTGGTCGTCCCCAAGCTGAATGGCCTCTCCATCTGGCACCTGGCGGAGGTTCGGAAATGCCAGGATTGCAATCAGGCGGTAAATTTGTTCTGCCAGCCCCAGCGGCCTGATTAAGGATGGATTTGATTCCTGCAGGGCGCTGATGGTTCGTAAAGTGCAATCCAGCAGGGAAAGCAGCTGGGCATCGAGCTGGCCATCGGAGGGTTTGCAGCTTATTGGATTCTCCAACATCAGAGGGTACTGAACGACCTCCGATCCATTCGAGTTTATCGACGCAGCCATCTCCTCTAGATTCTGCCAGGGGAGCATTACACAAACCACAGAGCAGGCTGTGCTCACCCATCGAATGGGTGTTCCCGGAATGATTAAACAACTCCCCGCTGCCGCAGTGCATAGGTGCCTGCTTCCCTGAAACAGGCAAACTTTGCCGGCGGTGACAAAGATCAGGGAAACCCTGGGGGAGGGCCCCAGTTCAGCCCTGGCTGGGGGGCCTACCAAGGCCAAAACCTCAAGATCTGACCAGGCCAGCTGGAAGGCCTCGCCTCCGCCGATTATTTCTGTCGATGGCGCTTGATTATTTCGTTTTCGTTCGAGTGAAAAGAGAAAACGAAAACTATGATCATTCAGCTTGCATTTATGAAGCGGTCCCAGCAGATTGGCAAATGGATTGGAGCGGCGAATGAGTGCCCAATCTCGCTGCGAATTTGCCGAGGACGAAGTCACCATAGGCGGCTAGACTCTATCAATTGTATTTGCCTAAAGAGGTTTCAAGCAGAAAAGATGCGAAGTTAGAGAGTGATCTGCCTTGCTCATCGCTAACACGCATCAGCTCGGCGCAGGTGAAATGGGATACGGTTATCGAAATCCTAACTGGCTTGCGAAAAGCTATGGAATCGGCAGAGACGATCATTGGATTGCTCCATAAATATGTACTAGAATAATTAAAGCACCTGTGGCCCCGAATTTCTAGACCCTTGGGCCCTCGTATGGTTGATGCTGCATATTTCGGATAGATTTGCAGCTTTCGAACAGGGATCGTCGCGCAAAGTTAGGTGAAGCAATTGCCAAGTTCTTACCCGCCTAGGTAAGAATCACCTTAAAAGTACCCCCTAGTGCCCCTTGAAGCCACCGGCCGGCGCGGCCAAAGCCGAGAAGTTAAATGAGGGGCCTGCCCGTTGGCCCCGATCACGTGGTGGCAATCGGGGCTTCGGCAGGAGGGCTTGAGGCACTTCAGGCTCTTGCCTCCCAACTCCAGCCCGGTGGCAACGTTGCCTACCTGGTAGCCCAGCACCTATCCCCCGACCATCCCAGCCAGTTGGTAGAGCTTCTGGCACGCAGCACGCAGCTGAAGGTGGTGGGCGCCCACGATGGCTCTCCGATCTACCCCGACCAGCTGTTGGTGATCCCCCCCAACAGCGATGCCACGGTTGATGGGTCCAAACTCAAGCTCACCGATCCGGAACTTCGCTTTGGTCCCAGTCCATCGATTGATCTGCTGTTCGAATCACTGGCGACCCATTGGGGCGAACAGGCTGCGGCCGTCGTGCTTTCGGGTACGGGATCCGATGGTGCCCGCGGCCTCCGCGCCGTTGGTGCCGTAGGCGGGCTCACCTTGGTGCAATCCCCAGAAAGTGCTCGCTTTGGCGGGATGCCTCGGGCTGCGATTGCCCTGGGAGGTAGTGATCTGGTTGCCGACGCGGCGACCCTCGGCATTCGTTTGAGTCATTGGTTCAATCACAAGGGGGTCTGGAACGGCAATGCGGCATGCCCGAGCGAGCCATTTCTGCTCACGAGCGCCGCTGCCCAGTTGAAGCTATGTACGGGGATCGATTTCTCGAAGTACAAAGAGTCAACCTTGCGTCGTCAGATCCAGCGTCGAATGGCGATCTGTGATGTCCCCACTATGGAGGATTATTTGCCCTTGTTAGTTTCAGATCCCAGTGAAGCTAAGGCTTTGGCCCAGAACTTGCTGGTGACTGTGACCACCTTCTTCCGAGATCCGCTTGCTTTTGATGCCCTCGAGACAAGTCTGAAAGCATTTTTCACCAGACGTGCCCCTGACGATCAGCTCCGTGTTTGGGTGCCTGGTTGTGCGACTGGTGAAGAGGCCTATTCGATTGGCATGACCATCAGCAAGGTGATGGGTCATCCAGTCAACCTTAGCCAGCAGCTCAAGATTTTTGCCACCGATCTAGACGAGCAGAGTCTTGCATTTGGAAGACGGGGTATTTATCCGATATCCCAAGCAAAAGCGATCTCTAATGATTTGCTAAATCGCTTTACAACGCAGGGAGAAGGCACTCTGGAAATCAATAAGGACCTGCGTAGTTGCATTGTCTTTGCCCGTCATAATGTTGCAAATGATCCACCATTTCCAAATATTGACCTGATTTCCTGTCGCAATACCTTGATTTACTTTACGCCGCCACTGCAGCAGCAGGTGCTTGATTTATTTGGGTTCTCGCTGCTCCCCGGGGGGCTCCTTTTTCTTGGTAGTTCTGAATCAATTGGTCGTGCATCTTGCTTTAAGGCTGTTAATGGTACTCATCGCATTTATGAACGCACTCCCGACGGTCGATCCCGTAACCCTGGCGCTCTAGCAATGCCTGTTTATCGTGATTTGGCGTCCCTCCGTTCGCCCAAGGCCTTCGCGATGGTGCGAGAACCGGAGTCCGAGCAGCACGTCAATCTGTTGGAAGCCTTGCTTCGTGCCTTTGTTCACCCATCCTTGGTGCTGGATGAAAACCATGATCTAGTAGAAATCATTGGAGATGTGTCACCATACTGCCGGATTCCTGAAGGAAGGATGACGGCTGCCGCCGGTGCTTATCTGCGTGATGAACTGCAAACCGAGGCCAGGGCCCTATTTCTGCTGGTACGCGCTGATGGCAAGGTCGCTAGCAGTCCCAGCATCCAACTCAAAGGTATGGATACTCCGCTGCGGCTGGAGGCTGCGCCTTTTCAAGTGGGTGATCGCAAACTCACCATAATTTCCTTCATTAACAGTGAAGCAAATCAGGGGAGCTGCATTTCGGATCTGGGCAGTGGAGATCAGGATGCTGGCTTTGCTGGCGAGATCGAACGTCTAGAGCGCGAGCTCCTCTCCAGTCAGGACACCCTGCGTCGCTCCATGGCCGATCTGGAGCAGGTTAATGAAGAGTTGGAGGGTTACTCTGAAGAACTCCAGGCCTCGTCTGAGGAATTGCAGGCTTCCAACGAGGAGCTACAGGCTTCCTTTGAGGAGTTGCAGGCTACTAATGAGGAGCTGGGCACGCTTAATCAGCAGTATCGTGTCCGTAGCGAAGAGCTCGAGCGCCTTAATATTGATCTAGAAAATATTCAGAACTCTTTGAATCAGGGTATGGTGATTGTCGATGGCAATCTGCGTATCACTCGCTATACGCCCCTGGCCGCAAGGTTGTTCGGATTGGTGGAAAGTGATGTCGGCCAACCCTTAATCGTCATTCCCACAACCATGCCGCTACCAAGCTTGCGTGAAGACCTGCTGGCCGTGATTAGGGGAGAGGTGCTTCGCACTATTGAAGCCAGCAGTGACGAGATCTCGTACCTGGTGCAGGTGATGCCCTATCTCAACCTAGAAGGTCGATGCCTGGGCGCAATCATTACGCATACAGATGTCTCGGAGCAGGTCGCTTTGCGTCGTGCTGCCGAAGCATCGTTGCGGGAGTTCACCAGCCTTGCCGAAGGACTGGAACAGGTTGTTTGGAAGCGGGATCACACCATGGAGCAGACCCTCTACATCAGCCATCAGATCGAAAAGTTGACAGGCTGGTCCCCAGCTGAGTACGTGCAGAATTCAGATCTCTTTGATGGCGCCATCCTTACTGCGGATCGTGCCGTTGTGGCTGCGGCGCGCCATGCAGGTGGCTCCGGTTGGTCTGTGACCTACCGGCTGACAAGGCGGGATGGGCAGGAGCGGACTCTCATGGAGGTTGGCAGAATCGTCGAGGAGAACGACGACCAGTACTTCGTGGGTACCCTCAGCGATGTCACTGACGACCCCTTGGATTAGAAAATATCCTGTTGCTTTGGTTAGTAAATCCCTGTCTATCATGCCAGTTGGCACAGCATTTTCCCCCGTACTAGGGTTAATTGGCTACGGCTTCTGCTTCGGCTCCTCAGCATCCTTGACCCTAAAGTTGATCAGGTCGTCATCAAAAAGTTCAGCGTAAGATTGCTTGATTTTTTCCTTCACTTTATTCCACTTTCCTTTGATCTTGAGAATGGCCATGGTTTGTTTTCTTTTTGAGAATGATTGAGAGTTTGTTGGGGCTCAGGGATATGCGAGAGCACGCACTGGTCCGTTGTATTCAACTTTTGAAACTTTTGCGTCCGGTGAGACGATTGCTACGGTTTAAAGAGTGGCTCCTTCTAGCCTTTTGCCATGAGCTGCATTCACCTATTTAATCCATATTTATAGTTATTCGGTCACCTACTGCACCCCAGCGGCGGCAAGGCGCCCCAGCCCTGGCACTCGCTGCCGCTGCTGTTCCCAGCTCAGTGCATCGCGCACGATTCGCTCCAGATCGGAATAGTGCGGCTGCCAATGCAGAAGTTGACGCGCCTTGGCTGCGTCGGCCACCAGGGCCGGGGGGTCGCCCAAGCGCCGGCGGCCGATCTTCACGATTATCGGCCGTCCGCATACTCGCTCCACGCAATTGAGAACCTCACGCACCGAATAGCCCACCCCTGTACCTAGATTGAAATCGGTGCTTGCGCCACCGGCAATCAGGTAATCGAGAGCAGCGATATGGGCGGATGCTAGATCCCGCACATGGGTGAAGTCGCGAATGGCACTGCCATCGCGCGTCTCGAAATGATCACCATAAATTATAAACGGTTTTCCTTCCAGTGCTGCTTCGATAGCCAGCGGAATCAGATGGGTTTCATGTTGACGGCATTCGCCGCACCCGTTTTGTGGATCTGCTCCTGCGGCGTTGAAGGAGCGCAGGATCACCGCTGGGAAGCGGTAGCGCTGGGCCAGATCTTCAAGCATCCACTCCATTGCCAGCTTGCTACGGCCGTACGGATTAATTGGCGTTCGGGTGCTGAGCTTCGCAATTGGCAAGGCTGGTGGTATGCCAAACACAGCGCAGCTGGATGAGACAATGACTGCAGGAGGCGATAGGGGGGCGATAGGCTATTGCCTCTTCGAGTAGTCCAAGGGCATCGACCGTATTGATCCGGTAGTAGTGATTTGGCTGCTCATTTGATTCACCCATGTTGGCGAGAGCTGCGAAATGGAGAATTGCATCGACCCGGTATGCCTTCAGCACGGATCGCAGCAGCGAACGATCGGACAGGTCCCCCAGGACCAGCGGTACGTTGTGTTGTAACACCAGCTGGCTAAAGCCGCGGCTGAGGTTGTCGAATACGACTGGCTGGTATCCAGCCAGTTTTAGGGGTGCAAGCACCGAGGACCCCAGGTAGCCAGCGCCACCCGTGACGAGCACGATGGTCATCAGTAGCTGCCCCCACTCTTACGGACGCCTAATTGACTCCATGCTGGGAGGATTAAATTGGTGGTGGCGCCATTGTGGCTATTGCTTCCTAGGTAGATCACTATTTGACTCCCCATGGGCCTGGTTTTCGTTGGCTCGTCGTCTTTGAACAGTTGATCTGTAATACGCATAAGTTGAGTGGTTGATCCACCAAATCCTATGGATTTCTTTTGCCCTTGCAATCTTTTATGCGATCAAGCTGCCAATCTGCTGCACGTCACCGCAGGTTGCTGCATGCGGCAATTTATCGGTAGAGATGTTATATGAAACTCTAGGGCTGAGGGAAGGTGCATGGAGATGAAACTTTGCCCCCTGTTGATCGGTGCTGCGCAGTGGGCCCGGTGTGTCTAACCAATTAACTTTCTAATCAATTAACTTTGATCTGTCTGCCAGGCTCGCTCCCGTGCCCGTCGCCCCCTCCCCGCACTGCATGCCCCTGACGGCTGGCCAGGCCCGCCAGTTGCTCAAGGCCCTGGCAGATCCGATCCGCATCCAGGTGGTTGAGGCCCTGGGAGGTGGTGAGCGCTGTGTCTGTGAGCTCACGGCCGAGCTTGGGCTGGCCCAGTCGAAGTTGTCCTTCCATCTCAAGGTGATGAAGGAGGCCGGCCTGATCGAGGCCCGCGAGGAGGGGCGCTGGACCTATTACCAGCTCCAGCCTGAGCTGCTTGGCCAGCTGGGTGCATGGCTGGCTTCCTTGGCATGTCAAGCAAGCCGGATACCGGCATTGACATGCGGGAGTTCATAACCTCCCGGTGATTTGTTTGGTCTATGGCATCTGCCCTCTCCCTGGGGAAAGCCTGCGGGCCGGTTGCCCTGCCCCTGCTGGTGCTGTCGTTGGCCGTTTTCACCATCGGCTTTGATCGATGCGCTTTCTGGTGGCGGTGGTGGCGCCGTGGCCGGCGTCCCTGGCGGGAGTTCGGTGCAGCGATGGCCCAGGCGCCTTCCCCTGAGGCGCGCCGCGCTGTGCTCGAATCCTGGGAAAGGCAGATGGCCTGGGGTGAACCCCTGCTGCAGGCGGCCGTTGTGCTGGCGCCCCTGCTGGGCCTGATTGGAACCACGTCAGGGCTGATGGCCGTGCTGAGGCAACTGGGTCCCCAGTTGCTGTTGCCGGCCAACGCACCCCTGGCTGGCTACGGCGATGTGTTGCTGCCCACCCTGCTGGGATTGCAGCTCACCTTTGTGGCGTTGGCCCTGTTGCTGCTCAACCAGGGCCTGCGCCAGTGGCAGCTGGGCCTCGGCGCAGGCATTCAGCCATGAAGTCGCCAGTGCTGGAGGCCAACTGGCTGACGCTGCTGCTGGTGCCCCTGGCGGCCTGCACCATCACGGTGTTGTTTGCCGTTGCGGCCCTGCCGGCCCTGCTGCTTGCGCCCGATCCCAGGCCTGCCGCCGAATCCGTTGGAGCCCCCGGCGAGACCCTGGCTTTGGCCCTCACAGGCCAGGGCATCTGGATCCTCAACGGCATGCCCCTGACCCCAACCATGGTGGCCCGGGTCCTGAGTGCTCGGCCGCGCAGCGTTGTCGCCCTGCGCTTCCAGCCCTCCGGAGCCCTGAGCGTTGCCCAGGTGGCAGGTTCCCTGGCCTGGTTGAAGCAGCACTCAACCCTGCCGGTTCGGTTTGAGGCGCCGCCGGGGGCTCGATGAACAGGCCCCTGCTGCTCCAGGCCCTAGTCCATGGGCTGCTGGCTACTGCCCTTTGCGGCCTGGCCCTTGGCCTGGTGCTGCTGCCCCAGCAACGGCGGCTGCAGCGCTCCCTGGCTGAGGGAGTGATCAGTCTCAATGTCGCCGCCGACGGCCAGTTGAGGCTGCTGAACCAACCCATCGCCGCCGCCGAGCTCCCCGGCCTGCTGGCCGAGCAGGTCCGGCGGCGCAGGCCGGTTCGCCTGCGGCTCGTGCCCGATCCCGATACCCCCTGGGCTGAGGTGCGTCGTCTCCTCAGCCAGCTCGACTCCTTGCCCCTCTTCCTTGAAATCCAGCTTCCTGCCCCTGCCGCCGCGGCTGGCTGACCCCCGGGTCCGTCGCTGGGGTACCGCCCTGCTGGCTGCCTTGGCCCTGCAGCTGCCGATCCTGCTGGCCCTGCAGGCTGGCTGGCCAGAGGCCCGCCGGCCTCGCCGCCCTGCGCGGGTCGATGACACCCCGATCCTGTTGAGCTGGAGCCGCCCTGCCCCGTCGGCTACACCGGCGGCCTCCCTGAACACCATTCCCCTGCAGGGCCTCCTGGCCCTGCCGCCGCCGCCGCCCGCCGCCCTTGTCCCGCCGCCGACAAGCAGGCAGGCGGCTCCTGCGACCCAGTCCTCCTCCCAGCCCTCACCTCTGACCTCCTTCCCGTCCTCCCCCCTGCCCCGCCAGCCCGGTGAAGCCTTTCTGCTGGCCAGGCAGGTGGCCGCGGGGGGCCAGCCCGGTGAGGCTTCCGCCGGGCTGGTTGCGGTGCAGCGGCGCCAGTGGTGGTTGCTTCCGGGCCAGGAGCCGGCCCTGCTCTCGATCTGGGCTGCTGCCAAGGAGCAGCCCCTGCCGGCTGGCCTGGGTTCCCAGCCCCAGGGGATTGAGATTCGCAGTGTGGCTCCCGCGGCCGCCGAGCCCCTGGCCCTCGGCGACTTGCACGGCCGCTCAATTCGCCATGGCAACGAGCTCTGGCTGCTGTGGCGCCAGGGCTCGATCCTCTGGATCCTGCGGGGGGGCCAGGCCCCCTAGGCCCGCCGGCTGGGGATCGTCACAGGCTCTAGATCAGTGGGGCCGCAGGCGTCCGGCCAGGGCGGCCAGCAGAAACACCGCCGCCATCAGCAGGTAGCCCACCGCCCAGAGCGAGCCCACTCCCCAGCCCACCTGCAGCACGGTGTCTGCCTGGGTGAACCGCCAGGCATGGATGACGCCAAACCAGGAAAAGCCTGCAGCCACGGCCGCCGCCAGGCTTGCAGCCAAAAAGCGCTGCTCAATCACGTAGACGAGCATGGCCGCCAACAGCATGGCGGTGATGATCTGGCCCTGTTCGAGGGCAAAGGCGCCCGCCGCCCACACGTCGGCCTGGCGCAGGGGCTCCAGCAGGGCAGGCCCAAACGGCTGGAGCCCACTGCCGGCCCCGCCGGCCCTCAGCCCAGCTTTGAGCAGCAGGGCTCCCCAGTCGGCCAGACCCGGCAGCAGGCCCAGGGCTACCGCGGGAGCATGGGCACTGGGTGTGGCCTGGAACGCCTGGGCGGCGATCACCAGGCCGATGTAGAGCACGATTGCCATGCCCGCCTCAATTGGCACCAGCTGGGACACCACGCCAAACAGGCCCAGCAGGCAGGCGATGGCCATAACCACCCCGTTCAGCCAGGAGTAGCCGATGCGGGCGCCCATGGCTTTCCAGCCCGGATGGCCGATGTAGATCGTGGTCGGAAAACAGGAACCCAGCGCGGCCGCCGCAATCGTGCCGATGCCGTTGATCAGCATGGAGCTGCGCACGGGATAGCGATCTCCGGCGGCCTCGGCGCTTTCGATGTTCTGCAGCGAGCCGAGCAGGTTGAAGAGCCCCATCGGCACGATGACCCCAAGCCAGGGCACCAGTTGGCCGCGGGCCTGCCACAGGGCCCCCAGCTCCAGATGGGGAAGCTGCAGGCCCACCTGGGCCAGCTGGTTGCTCCAGGTCTGGGGATCGAGCTTGATTAGGCCTGTCCCCCAGGCCAGCGCCATGCCCACCAGCACAGCCAGCAGCCCCCCTGGGATCGGCAACTGCAACCGGCCGTAATAGGTGGCCAGAATCACCGCCAGCACCGTGAGCCCCACCACCGGTTGGGCATAGGTGCGCAACAGAAAACCCAGGGCGATGTAGCCCAGTGCAATCCCCGCCAGGGTGGAGAGCAGGGCGGCTCTGGGCAGCCACCGCCTGAGCAGTTGGGCGCAGAAGGCACCACTGGCCTCGATCAGGCCCGAGCCCAGGCAGGCCACCAGGCCCGCCTGCCAGGAAAGCTGCACGGCAGCGGCCTCATCCAGCCCCGCCGCCAGGGCCGCCAACTTCACCGGCAACATCACCAGGAACACATAGGCAAACAAGCTCACCGTGTTGATGCCGTAGGGGAGGGCAGTGCGGTCGCTGCGGCCCTCCAGGCGGGCCAGCCGGTAGGCCTGCACGGCATAGGCCCCATTCCCCACCAGCAGGCTGATGCCGGTGGCGGGCAAAATTGTGCCGAGGAGCAGGGTGTCTGGATAGCCGAGTACGCCGCGGCATAAACCCAGGATCAACAGGATCTGGATCAGGTTGTCCAGCCCCAGGCCCAGGAAACCGTCCAGGTCTCCAGCCACAAACCAACGGGGTGCGCTGACACTTGCGGTGCCAGTTGGCAGGGAATTACTCATGGCCACCAGATTGGCAAGTGCGGCCCGCCGGGCCCTAACCGACCCTTAAACACGGGACTACCGGGCCTTTGCCTGGTGGGGCGGGGCGTTCCATAGGGTTCTGGAAATCCTGGGACTCGCTCGCGATGGTGTTTACGCCTTCCCTCCAGCCGGGTCGCAGCGACAGTGTCCGCGAGCTGCTCGAGGCCAGCTACGAGAAACGTAGCCTGGTGCACTTGGCCGCGGGCAGCCAGGTGCCCCTGCTCAAGCGCAGTATCTGGCTTGTGGTGCGCGGGATGGTCAAGCTCAATGCGATCACCATCCACGGCGACGAGCTCCTGCTTGGCCTGGCGGGCCCCAACGAACCTTTTGGCGATCCCCTCACCAACGTGGATGCCTATTCGGCAACAACGCTGGTGAGTACGGATCTGCTCTGCGTGAGCTGTGAGGAAATCCAGCGCTCTCCCCACCTGGCCATGGGACTGCTCCAGGGCATGGCCGCTCGCTACCGCCAGTCCGAGGCCCTGCTTGCCCTGCTGGGCCTGCGGCGCATTGAGGAGCGGGTGCGCGGTTTCCTCGAGTTGCTCACCAACGACTACGGCCAACCCTGTGAGGAGGGGCTGCGGCTCGACATCAAACTCACCCATCAGGAGCTCGCCAGTGCGCTCAGCACCACCCGGGTCACCGTGACCCGCATCCTGGGCACCCTGCGCGAGGAGGGCTGGCTCCACATCGATAGCCAGAGGCGTCTGGTGGTGCGTCACCTTCCCAAGCGTCGATAACCCCGGCTTTTGCGCCGGGCCGGTGAGAATGGGTCCATGCAGCCTTCCTTGCTCGTCGTCGAAGACGACGAAACGATTCGCGAGACAATTTGTGAGGCCCTTGAACTGGAGGGTTTCGTTGTGCGGCCCTGCGCCAACGGTCGCGATGCCCTCCAGCTCCTGCAGCGGCCCGCCGATGTCAAGGGGTTCGATCTGGTGGTGCTCGATCTGATGCTGCCGGGGCTGGGGGGCCTGGATATCTGTCGCCAGCTGCGCCAGCACAGCAACCAGACCCCCATCCTGGTGGTGAGCGCCCGCGACACGGAAACCGATCGGGTGCTGGGCCTGGAGGTGGGTGCTGACGACTACCTGGTCAAGCCCTTTGGCATGCGGGAGCTGGTGGCCCGTTGTCGGGCCCTGCTGCGCCGCTCCACCAGCCATATCGCCCGAGATCGGGTGCTGGAGCATGCCAACCTCCGCCTCTTCCAGGAGGAGTGCCGGGTCACCCGGGATGGCCTGGAGGTGAATCTCTCCCCGAAGGAATACCGCCTGCTGGAGCTGTTCATGCTCAACCCCAGGCGGGTCTGGAGCCGCGACCAGCTGCTGGAGCAACTCTGGGGAATTGATTACTTCGGCGACAGCAAAACCGTCGACGTCCACATTCGCTGGTTGCGCGAAAAGCTTGAAGCCAGCCCCTCGGCTCCGGTGCACCTGGTGACGGTGCGGGGCTTTGGCTATCGCTTTGGCTAGTTTCCTGCTGGCCTTCGGGCTCGGGGCCGGCCTGGGCTGTTTGGCTTGCCTGCTGATCTTTTTCTGGCGCCAACGCGGTGGGCTGAGCCGGCGATTGCCCCGGGCCCGGCAGCTGCTGAGCTGGCTGGATTCCTCAGCTACCGGCTGGATCCTGCTGGATCAGGCTGGCAACATCGGCCACATCAACCCCAGGGCGGAGGAGCTGCTCCAACTCGATGCTGGCAGGCTGCTGGTGGGGCAGCCCTTCGTTGAAATCTGTGACGACCCCGCCCTGGTCGGCAGCATCAGGATCGCCCGCCGCCAGGACAGGCCCCAGCGACTGGAATGGCACACCGGCAGCCACGACCTCGACGTGATGGTGGTTCCCGGCCGGGTTGGCTGGCTCGGGGTGCAGCTGCAGAGCCGTCGTTCCCTCGATGCCCAGCTGCAACAGCAGGAGCGCTGGGTGAGCGATGTGGCCCATGAGCTCAAAACACCGCTCACGGCCCTGTTGCTGGTTGGCGACAGCCTGGCCGGCCAGGTCACCAGCCAGAACGTGCGACTGGTGGAGCGCTTACAGCGGGAATTGCTGCGGCTCCAGGAGCTGGTTGGCGATCTGCTCGAACTTTCGCGCCTGGAGAACAGCCTGCCGGGTACGGCCCAGCGCACTGGCCTGGTGGACCTGCCCTCCCTGGTGCAGCAGGTGTGGGCCAACCTGCGCCCCCTGGCCGACCCGCGCGGAATCCGGCTCGAGTTGCAGGCGCCGGCCCAGCTGCAACTGCGCGGTGACAGTTCCCGGCTACATCGGGCCCTGCTCAACTTGCTGGACAATGCCCTTCGCTATAGCCCCGATGGCGGGGTGGTGCGGGTGAGCATCGACAGTCGCGCTGAATGGTGCCAGTTGGGTGTAACAGACCAGGGCCCGGGCCTCAGCGAAGATGATCTGGCCCATTTGTTTGAACGCTTCTACCGGGGCGATCCCTCCAGGGCACGCAGTCAACGCATCGGCAGTGGCCTGGGCCTGTCGATTGTGCAGCAGATTGCTGCTACCCACGGTGGCCGCATTCAGGCCAGTAATCAGCCCCAAGGCGGTGCCCAGTTGGAACTTATCCTGCCTGGGGTGATTGGTCCAGGCCATTGCTAATTGCAACGGCCTCTCGCCCAACTGGCCCCGCAGAGGTCGATTCCGCATTGACGGGTGGCTAGTTTGATTGTTATTGATTCGAAGATCATGCATTTCTGGGCTCCCGAGATAGATCCATCCCATCCGATGGACTGCACCCAGGCCGAGCGCTATGCACTTAAGCGCCTTGGTGACTGCACATTTGTGGCGATTGCCGGCGAAGATCAGCGCTTGGTGGACGTGGGCAGCACCACAGAGGCCTATCTGTTTCATACCCATGAAGCGGCCCTGCGGGCAGCCAATGAGCTCAATCGGGGCGGTCGTGGGCCCATTGATGTCGTCAAGATTGAGTGGGAGCCGGCCTGAATCAATTCCGGCTTGGCTCCATTCCTCGTGAACTGATGTCCATGTCGCGATTTGGCGAGCTGCTGCGGGCGGCGAATAACTTCAAGCTGCTGG
>NZ_JAGQCR010000062.1:0-14111 GCF_024346295.1 Cyanobium sp. BA20m-14 | reverse complement strand
CCCCTGGGCTGCTTCTGGTGCTTCGGGCTGCTGGTGGAGAGATTTGCAAGCCAGTACCCCTTCTTTGCCGCCGTTCTGCTGCTCACCAACGGTCTGACAGCCTTCAACTTCATTCGGGTATTCCGCCACGTGTTCATGGGCCCGCCCCTGCCTAAAACCAAGCGCGCCCCCGAGGTGAACTGGCTGATGGCCCTGCCGATGGTCAGCCTGACGGTGCTGGTGGTGCTGATGCCCCTCCTGATGGCTCGCCTCCATTCAGTTCCCGCCCTCGCCTCCTTCTCCTGGCCCGTGGCCCTGGCCGTAACGGCCAGCGGCCTGGTGGGGGCGCTGGGCGGCTCCCTGGTGTCACTGAACAAGTTCTGGTCCCGCTCGACGACCCGGTCGCTGCGGCTGCTGCAGGACCTGCTCGCCTCCGACTTTTACACCGACCGGATCTACCGCGCCACGATCGTGGCGGCGGTGGCTGGTCTAGCCCGGCTCTCGAACTGGATAGACCAGACCCTGGTGAATGGCCTGGTGAACGGGATCGGCCGGCTGTCGCTGGCCAGCGCCGAGGGTCTCAAGCTAGGGGTGAGCGGCCAGCTGCAGAGCTATGTGCTGACGGTGCTTGCGGCGATCCTGTTGCTGCTGGCCTCGCTGCAGTGGTTGCCGCTGCAGGGGCTGCGCGGATGAGGAGAACAAGATGCTGAGCCTGCTGCTACTGATTCCCTTTGCCGGAGCCCTGTTGCTGGCCTTCTGGCCCGGGCGGCCGGCGGAGGGTCGCATGCGCACGGTGACGCTGGTGGTGTTGGGCCTGCAGCTGGCCTGGAGCCTGGTGGTGCTGGCCCGCTTCGACCCCGCCAACAGCGCCATGCAGTTGCAGGAATCCCTGCCCTGGGTGGAGAGCCTGGGGCTCGAATACAAGCTCGGCGTGGATGGCCTGTCCTTGCCACTGGTGCTGATCAACGCTGCTTTGACGCTGGTTTCGGCCATCTGCACCCGCGACATCGACAAGCGGCCGCGCGTTTATTTTTTGCTGCTGCTGGTGATCAGTGGGTCTGTCAATGGGGCCTTTCTCGCCGAAAACCTGCTGCTCTTTTTCCTTTTCTACGAGCTCGAACTGATCCCCCTCTGGGGCCTGATCGCCATCTGGGGCGGAGTCAACCGGGCCTATGCGGCCACCAAGTTTCTGATATTTACTGCCGTTTCCGGCATGTTGATCCTGGGGGCTTTTCTGGGGCTGGCCCTGTTGACGGGCACCGCGGACTTCAGCCTCACGCCGATCACCGGTGAACGGCTGGCCATGGGCAGCCAGCTGCTGCTACTTGGCGCCCTGCTGATCGGCTTCGGCATCAAGGTGCCCCTATTCCCCTTCCACAACTGGCTCCCCGATGCCCACACCCAGGCCTCCACGCCGGTTTCGGTGCTGCTGGCCGGGGTGCTGCTGAAGCTGGGCACCTATGGGTTACTGCGTTTCTGCATGGGTCTGTTCCCCGAGGCCTGGGCCCTTTTGGCCCCTGGCCTGGCGATCTGGGCGGCGGTTTCGGTGCTGTTTGGTTCGCTGGCGGCGATCGCCCAAAAGGACATGAAACGCATGGTGGCCTACAGCTCCGTCGGCCACATGGGCTACATCCTGCTGGCTGCAGCAGCGGCCACGCCCATAGCGATCCTCGGGGCAGTGTTCCAGATGGTGGCCCACGGCCTGATCTCAGCCCTGCTGTTTCTGCTGGTGGGAATCGTTTACCGCAAAACCGGCACCCGCGACCTCACGGTGCTGCACGGCCTGCTCAACCCCGAACGGGGCCTGCCATTTACCGGCACTTTGATGATTGTGGGGGTAATGGCCAGCGCCGGCATGCCTGGCATGGCTGGCTTCATTTCCGAGTTCATGGTGTTCCGCGGCAGTATCGGTGCGTTCCCTTTTGCCACCCTGCTGTCGATGGTGGGTTCGGGGCTTACTGCTGTTTACTTTTTGCTGCTGGTGAACCGGGCCTTCTTTGGCCGGCTGGCGGTTACTCCGCCCATCGATCCAGTGGCCCATGGCCGGCTCGATGTGAATCTGGCCGCGGTGGCTCCGCGCGAAACCATCCCGGCGATGGCCCTGGCTGTGGCCGTGTTTGCGATCGGCTTGCTGCCCTACGGCCTGGGCCGCCTGAGCGAGGCCGCCAGCACGGCCATGGTCCAGTTGCCAGCCCTGGCGGCCGCCGTGTATTCCGGAGGCCTGGGCTGATGCCGATCATTTCTGCTGAACTGGTGCGCAGCGGCGGCATGCCCAGCGCCGCCGAGCTGGAGGCCTCCCTGCTGGCCGGCCAAACCCTGCTGAGCAACACGGCCGAGCACCTGATCGAGGTGGTGGATGTGCTGGAAAGCTACGGCCAGGTGCTCGATGCCTACAGCAAAAACCTGATCTTCCAGGCCGAGCAGCAATTTCTGCTGCCCTTCCCGCTGTTTAAATATCTCGATGGCGACAAGAGTGTGGCCAAGATCTGGCGCCATCTAAATCACGACAGGATCAATTTTGAGTATGCCGAATACTGCATGAAAGCCATGCTCTGGCATGGCACTGGCGGCCTCGATGCCTATCTGGATTCGGAGCCTTTTGCCGCCAATTGCCGCGCAATCATTGGCCGCAAGACCCGTCGCGATCCCCTGCTGGCCCTGCTCCACCCTGTGTTTCGGGGCTTCCTGATCGAGCTGATCCGCACGGCGGCCACCACCTCTGCCCTGGGTCAGTTCTGGCGGGTGATGAGCGATCTGTTCCTGGATCTGGCCGCAGCCGAGGCGGCCGGGCGGGTGGGCTCGATCGATGCGGTGGTGGAGTTCATCAAGGACGGCCTGGTGGCGGCCGCCGCCCAACCGATCACCTACGCGGTGGAGATCGAGGGTGAACGGATGTGGGTGTTGCCGCCGGAGGCCAGACTCACCTTCCTTGCGGATGTGGCCGTGCCCTACGTGGAGGCCGTTTTCCTGAGGGGTTTGCCCTTCCTGGGTACGGTGAGCTTCAACGCCCAGGCCCAGCAGATCTCGCCAGACCAGGGCCAGTTTGCCTACGGCGCCCTCTATGCCGATCCGCTGCCGAGCATGGGAGCTGGCATCCCACCGAGCCTGCTGATGCAGGACATGTACCGCCACCTGCCGGAGCGGTTGCACCAGTTGTATCGCCAGCGCGGCCGGGGTGAGGGGGACGTGCGCGTCAAGATCTGTATGAGCTTCCAGAAGTCGATGTTCTGCGTCACCAATGCCGCGATTCGCGGCACCTTCCCCAGCCCGCTTGGCAGCGGTGATCCAGCTGAGCAGGCCGCCAACCGCGCCTATGCCGCAGCCTGGGCCAGCCGCCTGGCGGTGGCCCGCACCGATTGCCTGGATTGATTTATGGACCAAGCCTGGACTCCCCGCCCCAAACCCGACCAGCCCGAGCGGCTGGAGAGGCGGCTGGAATTTGACGATTACGCCACAACCCGCGACTTTCTCGAGCGGCTCAATGCCCTGTGCGAGCAGCAGCAACGCTTCCCCGATATCAGCTTCGGCCGCACCTACGTCAACCTCACCCTGCGGGCTGAGGCTGACAACACCCCCATTGGTGAGACTGAGTGGGGCTTTAGCGCAGCGATTGACGCGCTCGTCGGCTGATTTTCTGCAACCCTGTTTTCCCTTTATTGGCATGGGTTACCCCTCTGACGACACCCTGATCGACCTGCAATCGGCCTATGACGGGGCGGGTATTCAGGCGATGCTGGACCAGCTGGATCGGGAGCTGATCGGTCTGCGGCCAGTGAAAGCCCGGATCCGGGAGATCGCTGCCCTGTTGGTGGTGGATAGGGCGCGTCAGCAGGTAGGCCTGGAGACCACCCCACCGAGCCTGCACATGTCGTTCACGGGGCGGCCGGGCACCGGCAAGACCACGGTGGCAGAGCGCATGAGCAAGATCCTGCATGGCCTGGGCTACGTGCGCAAGGGCCACATGGTTACGGCCACCCGAGACGACCTGGTGGGTCAGTACATCGGCCACACGGCCCCTAAAACGCGGGAGATGCTCAAAAAAGCGATGGGCGGGGTGCTGTTCATTGATGAGGCTTATTACCTCTACCGCCCGGAAAATGAGCGCGACTATGGCGCCGAGGCGATTGAAATATTGCTCCAGGTGATGGAGGGCAACCGGGATGATCTGGTGGTTATCTTTGCTGGCTATAAGGAGCGAATGGATATCTTCTATCAGAGCAACCCCGGCCTCTCCTCCAGGGTGGCAAATCACATTGATTTTCCCGACTACTCTGCTGCGGAGCTGCTGGCGATCGCCCAATTGATTCTGGCTGCTGAAAACTACCGTTTCAGTGAAGAAGCCAGCCTGGCCTTTGCCGAATACATCCAGCGCCGCATGCAGCTGCCCTTTTTTGCCAATGCCCGCTCAATCCGCAATGCGATCGACCGGGCCCGCATGCGCCAGGCCAACCGGCTGTTCAGCCGCATGGGCAGCCCACTTACCAAGCTGGATCTGATGACGCTCGAAGCGGTAGACATCACGATCAGCCGGGTGTTTGCCGGCGAACTGGAGGGAAGCGACCCGGCCAGGCCGCTGTCCTAAGGTTTAATACCTATCCCTCTCCCCTCCTCCCCATGCGCCTTTCGATCCCCGCCCGCCCGCTGCTCCCCCTGGCCCTTGCTTTGGGGCTGGGCCTGGCCCAGCCGGCAGCCACCGCCGCACCCACCTGCACCTTCCTGCAGCCGGTAGGAGGCAACGGCACCTCACCGATCGTTTCAAAGTCGGTGGGTCGGGGCAAGTTGATCGGCAAGACCAATTGGAACACCGACTTTTTTGTTACCAAGCCATACACCAGTTATAAGTTCTTTTTCACCGCTAATTCATCTGATGCCAATGCCCAGTATCCGGTGGAGGGCTATATGAAGTTCAGCGATGGTTCCAGCCTGCAGCTGTTTAATAACCTGATGAATCCGCCCATGGGTACCGGCAAGATGTTTGGCCCCTTCCCAGCGGTGCCTGGCAAGCAGACCTCCCAAATTAACTTCAAGGTGGGAGCCAGCAACGACCCCGCTGCCCTGGGCTTCAGCTATCGGATCTCTGCACAGGGCTGCCGTTGAGTGCAGGGCTGCCGTTGAGCTTGGCTGGGCTAGCGGCGTTTGCGTGAATCGATCTGCAGCAGGTCTCGCACCTGCTGCACTTGGCGTGAAAGGGCAGGATCATTGTTCAGCTTGAGGTCGATCTGCTCGACGGCGTACATCACCGTGGAGTGGTCCTTACCGCCGAAGGCCTCGCCGATGCGCGGCAAGCTCAGGTTTGTGCTCTGGCGCATCAGGTACATGCCCACCTGACGGGCCCTGCTGACGGCCCGTTTGCGACTGGCGCTGAGCATTTCCTCGATGCCGACACCGAAAACCTCCGCCACCTTTTCGATCACCTGGATCGGTTTGACCTCCACATCGCCACCGGCTGGATCGAGCATCGGTGCCACCGATTCCACCGTCATCGGCAGGCCTGTGATGGAAGCGAAGGCCACCGCCCGGGTCAGGGCCCCCTCCAGCTCGCGGATATTTGAGGTGAAGCGGCCGGCGATGAACTGGATCAGGTCGCGGGGCAGCACCATCTGCTCCTGTTCGGCCTTCTTGTGCAGGATGGCCATGCGGGTTTCCAGGTCTGGCGCCTGGATGTCGGCGATCAGTCCCATCGAGAAGCGGGAGATCAGCCGCTCCTGCAGCTTCGGGATCTGGTTTGGGGGGCGATCGGAGGCGATCACGATCTGGCGGCCCGCCTCATGGAGGGCATTGAAGGTGTGGAAAAACTCTTCCTGGGTGTACTCCTTGCCCTCGATGAACTGGATGTCATCCACCAGGATCAGGTCGGCGGCGCGGTAGCGGTCGCGAAAGGCCTGCATGCTGTCTTTGCGGATCGCCTGAATCAGGTCATTGGTGAAGGATTCGCTGCTCACGTAGAACACCCGCGCCTCCGGGTTTATTTCCAGCCGGTAGTGGCCGATCGCCTGCATCAAGTGGGTTTTGCCCAGCCCCACCCCGCCGCAGAGAAAGAGGGGGTTAAATTCCCGCCCGGGCGCTTCCGCCACCGCCAGGGAGGCGGCGTGGGCCATGCGGCTGTTGGGCCCCACCACAAAGCGGTTGAACACGTAGCGGGGGTTCAGCCCCGGAGCCACCTTGCGGGGCGTCTCACCGGTGGCTTTGGCTGGCGCTGGCTGGCCGGCAATAGCCTTGGCGGCGCCATTGCCCGTGCCAGGGCCGGCTGGGGCGATCAGGACATCCTCGTCGCTGGCCGCACTCACCAGCACCTGCACCCGCCTGCCGGCGATCTCGCTGGCGACAGCCTCGATCGTGCCGAGATAGTTCTTGCTCAGCCAGCCGCAGGCGAAGTTGTTGGGGGCTTCCAGCCGCAGCTGGTCTGCACTGAAGCCCCTGCACCGGGCTGGGCGGATCCAGGTTTCGAAGGTTGGTTTGCTGAGGTTGGCCTGGAGGGCCTGCTGAACCTGGTGCCACAGCTCATCTCCCTGCTGCACCGCCTGCTCCACCTATCGCTTCCGCTCGTGAAAACCGAATCTACGCGTGGCTCCGCAGCTGGGCCGTCTTAAATGAAACGGATTCAGACCTGGCCCAGGCCGCTTCCATGCCACCCCTTTCACCCCGCTGCCGAGCAGCGCTGCTCGCCCCCGCCGCGTTGCTGTTGGTGGGATGCGGCCAGGGGCTGCCCGGCCTGCCAGGTCGCTCCAGCATCCAGACTCCCATCAGCGACGCGGCCCCCAGCCCGCCCCTGCAGCAGGGCAGCACGCTGATCGTCGATGCGGTGGCCAAGGTGGGCCCAGCGGTGGTGCGGATCGACACCGTCAAGCGCATGGTGAACCCCCTGGGCGGGCTATTTGGGCGGGGCCCAACGATTGAGCAACAGCAGGGCCAGGGATCGGGCTTCATCACCCGCTCTGATGGGGTGCTGCTGACCAATGCCCATGTGGTGGAGGGGGCCAGCGAGGTGACCGTGACCCTGCCCGATGGCCGCAGCTTCAACGGCAAGGTGCTCGGCAGTGACCCCCTCACCGATGTGGCCGTGGTCAAGGTGGTTGCCTCGAAACTGCCGGTGGCCCCCCTGGGGGATTCCACCAGGGTGCGCCCAGGCGAAGTGGCGATCGCCATCGGCAATCCCCTCGGCTTGGACAACACGGTGACCGCCGGGATCATCAGTGCCATCCAGCGCACCAATGCGGTGGGTGAGGGCCAGCGGGTGCCATACATCCAAACCGACGCCGCCGTGAATCCAGGCAACAGCGGCGGCCCGCTGATCAACGATCGCGGCCAGGTGATCGGCATCAACACCGCTATCCGCCAGGCACCGGGGGCGGGCCTAAGTTTTGCGATCCCGATCAATGTGGCCCGCCAGATCGCCGCCCAGATCCTGGAGCGCGGTTCGGCCAGCCATCCCTACATCGGCGTTCGCCTCCAGGCCCTCACTCCCCAACTGGCCCGGGAGATCAACGCCAGCACCGATGAATGCCGCCTACCGGAGGTGAACGGGGTGGTGGTGGTGGAGGTGATGGCGGGCAGCCCCGCCGCCAGCGGTGGTCTCAAGCCCTGCGACCTGATCGAGCAGGTTGGCGGCAAGGCGGTGCGGAACCCCTCCGAGGTGCAGCTGGCGGTGGACCAGGGCACGGTGGGCCAGCCCCTGGCCGTGGCGCTGCGCCGCGGTGAGCAGCGCCTCAACCTAGAGCTCAAGCCCAAGGAATTGCCGCGCCGGGGTTGAGCCGCTCGGTTGCCAGCCAGCTGGTGGTGCTGGCCCGCTGGCCGGCGCCGGGGCGCTGCAAGCGGCGGTTGGCCTCCAGCCTTGGGGCGGAGGCGGCGGCGCGGGTCCAGGCCCGGCTCACCGGCCACACCCTGGCGGTGGCCCGCCAGCTGGCCCGTCAGCTGGGCATTGAGCTGGTGCTGGCGATCGATGGGCTCGCCCCCCGGGCTGCCCGGCGCCTGGGCGACCAGCTTGGGGTGGGCCGCATCGTGCTGCAGGGGCGAGGGGGGCTCGGGGTGCGCATGCAGCGCCAGTTCCAGCGGGCGGCCACCGAACGGGCCCGGCGGGTGGTGTTGATCGGCAGTGACCTGCCCCAGCTGGAGCGGGCCGATCTGGCCTCGGCCTTTGCGGCGTTGGATCACCAGGAAGCGGTGCTCGGCCCTGCCTGCGACGGGGGCTACTGGCTGATCGGTTTGCGCAGGCCCGAGCCGGCCCTGATGGAGGGGATCGCCTGGGGCAGCGAGCAGGTGCTGGAGCAAACCCTCGCCGCCCTGGCGCGCCGGGGCCTGGAGCCGGCCCTGCTGCCCTGGCGCAGGGACCTGGATAGGGGGGAGGACCTGGGGCCATGGCGCTGAGCCCGGCTGGGATTTCGGTGGTGATCGCGGCCCGCAATGAGGCGGCGCGGCTGCCGCTGCTGCTGGCCGATCTGGCGACGGCGCCCCAGCTGGTGACCGAGGTGCTGGTGGTGGATGGGGCCAGTGTTGATGGCACACCTCGGCTGGCGGCCCTCGCGGGAGCACGGGTGCTGGCCTGCAGCCCGGGCCGGGGACGGCAGCTGGCCCTAGGAGTATCCCGCAGCAGTGGGGCCTGGCTGCTGCTGCTCCACGCCGATGCCCGCCTGGGGGCCGGCTGGCAGGCGGCCCTGGCCACCGCCCTGGGGCGCCCGCCGGCGGCCTGGTATTTCAACCTGGCGATCGATGCCCCCAGCCCGGCCCTGCGGCTGGTGGAGCTGGGGGTGGCGCTGCGCAGCCGCTGGCGCCAGCTTCCCTATGGCGACCAGGGGTTGCTGCTGCCCCGCAGCCTGCTGGCCGTCGCCGGGGGTGTGGCACCCATCCCCCTGATGGAAGACCTGGAACTGGTGCAGCGCCTGCGCCAGCACACCCGCCTGCACTCGCTGGGGGCAACGCTGCGGGTGGATGGGCGCCGCTGGCGGGCCCTGGGCATCTGGCAGACCACCCTGGCCAATGCCCGCCTGCGGCGTGCCTGGCGGCGGGGCCACAGCGCCGAGCAGCTGGCTGCGGCCTATTACGGCATCGAGCAGACTCGCCGCCATGGAATCTGCTTCCTTGCCCCCTCGCCTGGCCCGGCGTCAGATCCCGCGCGTTCTGAGCCAGCTGGTGCTGCGCATGAAGCTGGATCTGCTGCTTGTCGCCCTCCTGTGCGGCATCACTCTTGCCCTTGAACCGCAGGGGTTGATCAAGCGGATCGACATCATCGATGTGGGAGGGCTGGCGATCATGGGCACGGCCGTATCCATCCTGCTGGCCCTCCGCAATTCCGAGGCGATCAGCCGGTGGTGGGAGGCCCGCACCCTCTGGGGAGCAGTCACCAATGTGAGCCGTCACTGGCGCGATTGTCTGCACACCCTGCTCTGCAGTGACAGTGCCTGGCGGGGAGAGGAAAACCGCCTGGTGGGCCTGCAGGTGTTGCAGGTTTGGCTGCTGAATTTCGAGCTGCGTGGCTATTGGCGCCAGGATGCCCGCGAAGCGGTTAACCGCCTCTGCGCAAGCCTTGGTTTGCCAGCGGAGACCACCCTGAATCATTCCTACCGGGCTCGGGCTGCTGCGATTGGCCGCCTGCGCCAGCGCCGGGCCATCAGCCCCTGGGGCAGGGACGTGCTGCTGCGCTGCGCCGAATCCTTCACCGATGCGGTTGGGGGGTTGGAGAAGGTTCGAAATACACCACTGCCTCCGGTTTATGATGTCTTCATCAGGCTGCTCAGTTGGATCTTTGGGTATACAATCTTCCTGGACTTTACCTCCAACCATTCGGCTATTACGGGGATTCTGTTGTTCCTGGCCTTTTTGGTAGCTGAACGCGTCGGTGCCTATGTGGAGGGACCATTTGATCGTGACGGCAGCAGTTTCAGCTTGCCGTTAGATCTGATGTGCGCTCGTATCAGCTCCGATCTGCTGGGCCCTGACCATCCCTTGGCCCGCCTGCCGCTCTCGCAGGATCCCAGCCTCTGGACCTAGGGCGCATACCAGAAGGCGCAGCGCCGCTGTTGGGGTTCGAGCTCCCAGCCCTGGGCGGCGTAGAACTTCACCACTTCGGGGTCGGCGAACAGGCTCACCCGATCCACCTCCATCGCCCGCAGCTGGTCGAGCACGTAGACCATCAGCTGCTTGCCCAGTCCCGCCCCTTGGTAGAGGGGATGGACTGCCACATCCCAAACGGTGGCCTCCACAATGCCGTCGCCGGTGCAGCGGGCGAAGCCCACCAGCTTGGGCAGGCGTGGGTCGTGTCGCCATAGGCCCACCCGCAGCAGGCTGTGCTCCAGTGCCTTGCGCACCCGGCGCAGGGGCCGGCGGCTCCAGCCCACCGCATCACAGAGCTGCTCGAGTTCGATCAGGTCGATGGCCCGGTCGCAGCTGAGCACCAGGCTCAGCTGGGGATTGGGCGTCGGGCAAAGCCGGTGCCGTTCCCCGTAGAGGCTGGTGAGGAGCTCGGCGGAGGCCACGACTGCCGCGTGCGACGCAATCAAACGATCCTGCCCGATGGCCGCTTCGAGCTGGCTCAGAGGGCCGCCAGCCCCCGCTCCTGCAGGTCGGCTAGCTGGGCGTAGACACCCCCCTGCTGACGCAGCTGGCTGTGGGTGCCCTGCTCGATCAGGTGACCCTTGCGCAACACCAGGATGCGGTCGGAGGCCTCCACCGTTGCCAGGCGGTGGGCAATCACGATCGCGGTGCGGCCGTGCAGCAGCTTGTCGAGGTCGCGCTGCAGGGTGGCCTCGGTGGAGGGATCCATGAAGGCGGTGGCCTCATCCATGACCAGCACCGACGGATCGCGGATTGCCACCCGCGCCACCGAGAGCAACTGGCGCTCGCCGGAGGAGAGGTTGCCGCCCCGCTCCCGCAGCTCGGTGGCCAGGCCATCGGGCAGGCGGCGCAGCAGGGGATCGAGGCCCAGCTCGGCGCAGAGCCCTTGCAGCTGGTCGCTGCTGATGGGCGCATCGAGGCGCAGGTTGTCGGCCACGTTGCCGCTGAATAGGAAGGTGTCCTGCAGCACCACGCCCAGGCGCTGCCGCAGGGTGGGAATGGGCAATTGGCGGATGTCGATGCCATCCAGCAGGATCCGCCCCTGCTGGGGTTCATAGAGCCGGCAGAGCAGACGGATCACGGTGGTTTTGCCAGAGCCGGTCGGCCCGACCAGGGCCACGTGCTCGCCCGGGGCGATGCGGAAGGAGAGGTCGCTGAGGATCGGGTCGTCCGGGCGGTAGGAAAAGCTGACCTGCTCAAAAATCACCTCGCCGGCACTGGCCCGCTCGCTGCCGCTGCGAATGGCGGCGGCCGTGCGGTCACTGGCGGGCAGATCTGCGATTTCGATCGGCTGCTCGAGCAGTTCGCCGATGCGCTCAACGGCGGTGAGGCCGCCCTGGATCTGGGTGAAGCGCTCAGCCAGTTGGCGCAGTGGGTCGAACAGCCGCTGGGAATAGAGGATGAAGGTGGTGAGGGTGCCGAGCCCCATGGTGCTGCCGAGCACCATCCAGCCGCCTAGGGCCAGCACCACGGCGATGGCGCTGAGGGCAACCCACTCGATCAAGGCCGAGATCGAGCTTTCGTAGAGGATTGTGCCGGTCACAGCCTCCCGGTAGGCATTGGTTACTTGGGCGAAGCGGGCACTGTTTGCAGCCTCGCGCCGGAACATCTGCACCACCTCCAGCCCCTGGAGGTTCTCCTGGAGGTCGGCATTGAGCTGGCTTAGCTCTTCCCTCACCCGGTAGTTGGCCTTGCGATAGCGCCCCTGCAGCCAGAGGATGCCTAAAACCACAGGCACCTGGCTGACCAGCAGCAGCAGGCCCAGGCGCCATTCGATCGAGATCATCGTGACCGCGATCACCAGCAGGGTCACCAGGTCGGCCAGCACCCCCACGGCCCCACTGCCGAAGACTTCGGCCAGAGCATCGACATCGCTGGTCAGCCGGGTGAGCAGCTTGCCCACGGGCGTGCGGTCATGGAAGCGCAGCGACAGGGCCATCGCATGGGCGAACAGGTCGTTGCGGATGCGGGCGGTGAGCCGTTGGCCGACGGCCTGGACGTTGAAGGTCTGGATGCCCTGCAGCCCCAGCCGCAGCATTACGGCCAGCAGCAGCAGCAGCACCAGCAGGCGCAGGGCGGCGGCCACGGGCATGCCGTCGAGCCAGCCCAGGGTGGGCTCGCGCCGCAACACGGAGATCGCCTGGCCCACCAGCAGGGGTTGCACCGCCGCGGCAAAGGCCACCGGGATCAGCAGCAGCAGGGTGAGGCCGAGGCGGCGGCGGTCCCTGCCCAGGTAGGGCAGCAGGCGGGCTAAGCGTTGCCGGTCGAGGCGGGCCATCAGCGGCCCCGCTGGGGCACGGCTACCCCGAGCCGATCGATGGTCCTCTGAAGTGAACCGTCGTCGAGCCGCAGGGCTAGGGGGTGGCCCACCAGCCTGGCGGTGCTCAGAAAAAGATCCTCGATGGCAACCAGGCCGTTCTCTTCCAGGGTGCGGCCGGTGGCCACCAGGTCCACGATCGCCTCACTCATGCCGGTGATCGGCCCCAGCTCCACTGAGCCGGCCAGATGGATCAGCTCCACAGGTAGGTCCAGAGCATTGAAAAAGGCCTGGGCGCAGCCGGTGAACTTGCTTGCCACCCGGCAGTGGGCAGGCAGGTCAGCCGCCCGCCGGTAGCCACTGCTGGCCTTGACGGCCACGCTCATGCGGCAGCTGCCGAAGCCGAGATCCAGCAACTGGGCCACCGGCAACTGGTGCTCGCGGATCACGTCGTAGCCCACCACACCCAGCTGGGCCTGCCCATAGGCCACGTACACCGGCACATCGGCATTGCGCACCAGCAGCGCCCTGGCCTGGCCACAGGCACTGGGCACCATCAGCTGGCGGTTATCGGGGTCCAGCAGGGCTGAAAAGTCGAAACCGGCGGCGGCGAAGCGGGCCACCGAATCCTTCAGGAGCGCGCCTTTGGCCAGGGCGACGGTGATCATGGTTGTGCGCCTCAAGCTGGACTTTAACGATGCAGCAACTCAGCGTTGAATTGGTTCCGCTCCTGCGGGATAACTACGTCTTTGTGTTGCACCGCCAGGGCCTGGCGGTGGTGGTGGATCCGGCCCTTGCCGAGCCGGTGATCGCGGCGCTGGAGCGGCAGGGGCTTGAGCTGGTGGCGATCCTGCATACCCACCACCACAGCGACCACATTGGTGGTACGCCGGGTCTGCTTGCCCGTTGGCCCGGTGCGGCGGTGCTGGCCAGTCGCGAGGACCGGGCGCGCATTCCCCTGCAAACCAGGGGCGTTGCCGGTGGTGATCGCTTTGAGCTGCTGGGGGAGACGGTGCAGGTGATCGATGTGCCGGGCCACACCCGCGCCCACATCGCCTACTACCTGCCGGCTTCGGGGCACCTCTTCTGCGGCGACACGCTGTTTGCCGGGGGCTGCGGACGCCTGTTTGAGGGCAGTGCGGCTCAGATGCGGGCTTCGCTGCAGCGGCTGGCCGAGCTTCCTGCTGACACCCAGGTGTGGTGCGCCCACGAATACACCGAGGCCAACCTGCGCTGGGCTGCCGCCACCGTGGATGCCGAGGATGGCGCCGCTGGGCCGATTCGGGAGCGCCTAGCGGCTGTGACTTCCACCCGCGCCAGGGGTGCCGCCACGATTCCCAGCACGGTTGGGATGGAGCGGGCCACCAACCTGTTTGTGCGGGCGACCAATTCGGAGCAGTTGGCCGTGCTGCGCCGCAGCAAGGACCAGTGGCAGGGCTAGCTGGAGCAGTGCAGGGGAGAGTTGGCAGTGGGCAGTTGGCAGTGGGCAGGGAGCTCAGCCCAGGGCCTGGAGCGGTTGGCGGGATGGGAAGAGCATCGCCGGGGATCCGGGGCGCAGCTGCAGCTGGCAGCTCTGGCCCCGGCCGTATTCGGCTTCCAGTGGTAGGCGCAGTCTCAACTTGAGTTCGCCCAGCTGCACCTGGTAGAGCCACTCCCGACCCAGAAATTCCCGGCCCTGGAGCCAGGCTTCCCCCTGGGGATCGAGCTGGAGCTCGATCCCATCCGGGCTCACCAGCACCTCCAGGGGCTCGCTGTCGGCGGGGGCCGGGGGGGTAGGTGGAGCAGCGTTGGCTGGCGGAGCTGCTAGGCAGTCCAGGCTACCGAGCGG
>NZ_JAGQCR010000061.1:0-14375 GCF_024346295.1 Cyanobium sp. BA20m-14 | reverse complement strand
TTGAATCCATCATTGCCTGGATTGGCGTGAGATGGGCCCTCCAGCGGGGGCGGGGTTACCGGAGTTGGCAAGCATCCAGGCCCAAAGGGTGGTGCATGCTGCTCCGAATGCAAGGAAGGCAAGCAGAAGCCGGCTGGTGTCCATGCCTTGAAGGAATTCTTCACCTAACTTAAGGCTTGGGGCGCCGCAGGCGTGGCCGCTCGCCTGCCTACGGTTCGGAGAGATTGGTGGCGATAGTGATGGCGGCTGGATTGCGCACCTGGCCCAGGCTCCCCTCCGGAATGTTGGCGGCGGGCCTGGTGATTTCCGCAGCGGTGTCGCCCTGGGGATGGGTGGCTGCCAAGGCCCAGGGGCAGCTTCAGCGGGTCTGGCCCGCCAGTCGTTTGTGGCGGCAGCGGTGCGCCGGGCGGGGCCTGCGGTGGTCACAATTGACACCGAGCGCACCGTGCTGGTGCCCGGGGGCGGCACGGGCGGGTTGCCGCGGGGTTTGCTGAATGATCCCTTGTTCCGCCAGTTCTTCGGCATGCCCCAGCAGCAGCAGCCTTCCCAGCGCACCGAAAGGGGCCAGGGCAGCGGCTTTATTTTTCAGGTTGATGGCCTGATCCTCACCAATGCCCACGTGGTGGAGAAGAGCAGTCGGGTGACCGTGGGCCTGCAGGACGGCCGTCGGGTGGAGGGCTCGGTGGTGGGGTTGGATCGCCTCACCGACCTGGCGGTGGTCAAGCTGGCCGGCTCAGGCCCCTGGCCAGTGGCGCCCCTGGGCAATTCAGACAGCCTGCAGGTCGGCGAGTGGGCGATCGCCGTGGGCAATCCCTACGGACTCGATAACACGGTGACGATGGGCATCATCAGCAACCTCAACCGCAATGCCAGCAAGCTCGGCATCACCGACAAACGGCTCGATCTGATTCAGACCGATGCGGCGATCAATCCGGGGAACTCCGGGGGACCCTTGCTCAATGCGGAGGGGGAGGTGATCGGCATCAACACCCTGGTGCGCACTGGTCCTGGCGCTGGACTGGGCTTTGCAATTCCGATCAATCGGGCCCGCGAAATTGCCCGCCAGCTGATTGCCACCGGCCGGGTTGCCCACCCGGTGATTGGGATCGGCCTTGAGGCTGTCAAGCCTGGCGATGGCACCGGCCTGAGCCAGGGGGTGCGGGTGATGTCGGTCCAGGCAGGCAGCCCGGCCTTCCGGGCTGGTTTGCAGCAGGGGGACGTGATTCTGGCTGCAGCCGGCAAGGCCACGGCCAGCCCGATCGAGTTGGTGGCGGCTGTCGAAAAAGCTGGCGTGGGGGGCAGCTTGACCCTAAGCGTCAGTAGGGCTGGCCGGCAGTTTGAAATAACGGTGGTGCCCGCCCAATTGGGTGGTTCCTCCTGATACGGGCCTCCTGATTCGGCCCTGCTGATTCAGGCCTGCTTACTCAAGCCTCGTGGGCCAGGTGCTGGGCCAGGCCGGGGGCTATCTGGGCTGGTGTGCCGAGTTGTTGGCGCATCACCCATTGGGTGGCAGCTTTCTGGCTTTGCCAGGCCTGCAGGAGTTGCTTGGCAATTCCCTGGAGGGTTTGCAGATCAGCGGTGGCCTCGATGGCCCGGCTCATGCGCTCCAGTTCAAATTGCTGACCGAGGCTGAGGGCGAGGGGTTCAGACATGGCACGCACCGCGAAGAGCTGTTGGACTTGCCAAAGCTACAAAGTGTTTCAGTTGCGGTCGTAGCGATTGCGACAGGGCGATGGTCCCTGTGCGCATTTGCTGTTCTGAAGCTTGCCCTCGGTCTCCCCGCAGGGCCTCAGGCTTGCTCGCGCAGTTGTTCGACGCAGCGGGTCACGCAGGCGCCGTCATCCAGGGAGCAGGTTGTGATGCACTCGAAGTACATGTCCATGGAATCGATGGCCTGGTCGGGCTCCACTTGGAAGTCCTGGGGGGACGCGGCGAAGCCGGAGTTGAGTCCGGAGCTGAATCCCGTATTGGCGGCGCCGAGCTGGCCAGCGCCCATGTGATTGATTTCCATGATCTCCTGCAGTGGCAATGTCCTGTCAGCCTATGCACACCAAACCAGGGGCACCAGGGAAATGAGTCTTCCTGCCTAGGCAACGGTGAAGTTGTATGTCTTCCCCTTGGGGTGCTAAGGCTCAGCCTGCTTTCCCCTGGGGTTTGCGAGAGGTCCGTTTGGCCGCCTTGCGCTTGGTCTCGGCGGCCTGGCGGGCCAGCTCGGCCTCCTCGTTTTTCCTACTGAGGTAGTAGGCGTAGTCGCCCCGGTAGAGCACCAGCTGGCCATCGCGAATCTCCACGATCCGGTTGGCCACCCGTGAGATGAAATAGCGGTCGTGGCTGACCAGCAGGGCAGCACCCTCGTATTCGATCAGGGCGTCTTCCAGCATTTGCTTGGCTGGGATGTCGAGGTGGTTGGTGGGCTCATCCAGCACCAGCAGGTTGCAGGGAGTGAGCAGCATCAGGGCCAGGGCCAGCCGCGCCTTTTCGCCACCCGAGAGCTGGCCGGCTTCCTTGAACACGCTCTCGTTGCTGAAGCAGAAGCTGCCCAGCAGCGAGCGCACCTGGGTTTGGGTCCAATCGGGCACAACCTCGAAAATCGTATTGATGACCGTCTTGGAGAGCTCCAGGGCCTCTGCCTGATTTTGCTCGAAGTATCCGGCCAGGATGTTGTGCTCACCGAGCTGGGCCAGGCCTCCCTCGGGGCGTTCGCTGCCCATGATCAGGCGCAGCAGGGTCGACTTCCCTGCCCCGTTGGGGCCCACGAAGGCGATGCGGTCGCCCCGCTCGATCTCCAGGTTGGCGTCGAGAAAGAGGATCTGGTCGCCGTAGCTGTGGCTGAGGTCGCGGATCTCCGCCACCAGGCGGCCTGAGCGGGGGGCTGGGGGGAAGCGGAAGCGCGGACCACTGACACTTTCGATCGGGGCCTGCACCCGCTCAACCTTGTCGAGCAGTTTCTCGCGGCTCTTGGCCTGGGTAGAGCGGGTGGCGCTGGCCCGGAACCTGTCGATATAGGCCTGTTGGGCGCCCAACTCCTTCTGTTGCCGCTCGAAGGCTGCTTGGCTGGCTTCGCGCTCGAGCGCCTTCTGTTCGAGATGCTGGCTGTAGTTGGCCAGATAGGTGCGCGACACCCCCCTTTCGGTTTCAACGATCTGGTTGCACACCCGATCCAGGAAGGTGCGGTCATGGCTGATCACAACCAGGGCTGCCGTCTGCTCCACCAGATAGCCCTCGAGCCACTGGATTGTCTCCATGTCGAGGTGGTTGGTTGGCTCGTCGAGCAGCAGCAGATCGGGATCCTGCAGAAGGATCTTGCCCAGGGCAATGCGCATCTGCCAGCCGCCGGAAAAATCCCCCACCAGTTGCTCGGCCCCCTCCGGGGTGAAGCCGATCGTGGGGAGCAGCTTGTCGATCCGGGCATCGAGCTCGTAGCCATGCAGGGCTTCGAAACGGCTGTGCAGCCGACCCAGCTCGTGGATCAGCCCATCGAGGTGATCTGGATCGGTTGCGGCCTGCTCGCTGGCCATGGCCTGCTCCACCTGGTGCTTGCGGAGCAGCACCTCAGCGGCTTCTCCGAATGCCTGGAAGAGCTCTTCCCGCACGCTGCGCTGGGGGTCAACGTCAAATTCCTGCTGCAGATAGGCGATGCGGGGCTCCCCCTGCTTCACCACCAGGCCGCTGCTGGCCTCCTCCAGCCCGGCGATGATCTTCATCTGGGTGGATTTGCCGGCTCCGTTGACGCCCACCAGGCCGATCCGGTCGCCAACCTTCACTTCCCAGGTGACATCGCGCAGGACCTCGCCGGTGGGGTAGATCTTGCCGATTCGTTCGAGGCGGAGCACGGGATGGGGGGTTGGGGTGGAGGTGCCGATTCGGGCCTGGTGCAGACTCATCTGCCCGTCACTTAGCGCCGGCCATGATCAAGCGCCTTGAGCAGGTGACGGCCCTGGTGGTTGCAGCTGGGCTGGCGCTGGTGAGCTACTGGCTGTTCTTCAGCTGGGCGGGAGGCGAGCGGGGCCGCAGCCCGGAAAAAATTCGCAGTTCACAGCCCGCCGCGGGCCTTCACCAGCCACTGCTTGCTGTCAATGTCGTCCAGGGTCGCGATGTAACTGCGCACCTCCTGAACCGTCACCGGCAGGTCGAACGCCTGGCCCAGCTCCACGATTCGCTCCAGGGAGCCGGTGGGGTCTTGGAGCGCCTGCCTGAACAGTGACTGGGTCAGGGCTTGATCCGAACTGATCCGGGCGTAGAGCTCCTCTGCGTTGCTTGCATTGATATTTGCTTGGTCACTTGCTCGGTCACTTGCTGTGTTGCTTTCTTTCATTGCAGAGCGGCCGTTGCAGAGCGGCCATTGCATACGGCTGGGATGAGCCAAGCCTAAACGGAGTCAAGCTTTAGGTTCACGCTGCCTGACGGGCCTCGTCGCTTTCCCGGGTGCCGCAGGCAGAGGCGTCTTCCATGGTGCGGGCATCAAGGCAGAGCACCTTGCGCAGCTCGGCGTAGTTGGCCGCCAGGGCATCGCGCCCTTCCTGCTGGGCCCCGTATTCAGCCCGTTGGAGCACGTGGTGGAGGTGGGTGAGCAGGTAGGTGCTGATCACCGCTGAAACGAGCACATCGCTGGGCTCGGCGGTGAGACGTTTGCGGCTTCGGCTTGGTTTAGTGCTGGCTGTTGGGGATTGGGGCACGGGGCACACCTTCGGGGGGCGGGGGGCTGGAGAGGGGATCGATGCCTTCAGCATAGTCATGGATAGTATCCCGTAGCAGCTCTGTATGCTTCGTCATACCCGGGAAGATCCTGCAGGTTCTGCCCCGAGCCTGCTTGTTGCCCATCTTTGCTCCAGCTTCTTCAGTGGCCACGCGCCAAACCTCCTCCAGCGGCAGGGCCAAATCGCCCCGCATCCAGGTGGTGCTGCCTGAAGATCTCTGTCAGCGCCTTGCCGATCTGGCCGATGCCGAGTCGCGCACGGTCAGCAATATGGCGAAGGTGCTGATCCAGCAGGGCGTTGAGCGTCTGGAGCGGGCCCGGCCTCGCACCCCCGGCAGCAGCCAGGCTGCGCTGGAGGCGGACCTCTTTCGAAAGGATCTGGAGGAGCGCCAGCGCCAGAAGCCCCAGCGCCTGCGCGGCGCCCCCAGCCGGCTGCGTCTACATCGGCCAGGCTGAGGCCTGGGGTCTGGCGCACAGGCCCAGCACGGCGGCTTTGCGGGCACCGGTTACAGAGGGCGCGTTGCCGCGATGGCCGCGCACATGCCACCAGGCGAGCAGGGCAAAGGCCAGGGCTTCGCGCTCGGCCTCCGCTATGCCCAGCTCCGCCAGCGGCCGCACGATCAGGCCGCGGCAGCGCTCGACCAATTGGCCCATCAGCAGACCGTTGCGGCATCCCCCCCCGGCCACGAGCATCTCAACCGGCTGGGGGCCGTGGCCCAGCTCCTGGCCCACCACCGCCGCACTGAAAGCCGTCAGGGTGGCCAGGGCATCCGCTGGCGGCCTGTTTTCGAGTTGGGCCAGCCGCCGCTCCAGGTCGGCCTGGCCAAAGAGTTCTCGGCCGGTGGATTTCGGTGGCGGGGCCTGGAAGTAGGGCTCCTGAAGCCAGAGCTGGATCAGGTTTTTATCGCTCCGTCCCTGCCGGGCCCAGGCCCCATCGGCGTCGTAGGCCAGCTGGCCGCCGCTGAAGTGACGGGTTGCCAGATCCAGCAGGGTGTTGGCGGGGCCACAGTCCCAGCCCCGCACGGCCTCGTGGCGCTCGGGTCCCGTGGCGGGGGGGATCAGGGTGAGATTGGAGATGCCGCCAAGATTCAGCACCGCCCGCCAGCCGCCGCAGCGGCCCAGCAGGGCCTGGTCAGCGGGCGGCACCAGGGGAGCGCCCTGGCCGCCTAAGGCCAGGTCGGCGCTGCGAAAATCAAACACCACCGGCCTGCCGAGCAGCTCGGCCAGCAGCGGGCCCTGCAGTAGTTGCCAGCTGGCCCCTCGCCTGCCCTGCTGGGGCGGGCGATGCCAGATGGTCTGGCCATGGCAGCCAATCAGGCTGGCTCTCCCTGCGGGATCGCAGGCCCGGGCAGCCCGGGCCTGCTCTTCGGTGACCGCTTCGGCCAGCTCCACCAGCTCCGCTGAGCTAAGGGGCTGGCCCTGCCCCAGGGCGATCAGCCGCCGTTGCAGGTCGGTGGGGTAGGGGCTGAAGTGGTGGGCCTCAATCCTCCAGCGCGGCCGCCGGGGCGGGCCGGCAAAGCTGGCCAGCACCCCATCCACGCCATCGGCGCTGGTGCCACTCATCAACCCCAGCACCCGCATCAGAGGCGGCTCACTTGTTGGGCTGGGGGGTCATGCGCAGGTAGGGCTTGATCTCGGTGACGCCCTTGGGGAACTTGGCCCGGGCGTCTTCGGTGGAGATCGAGGGCACCACCACGCAGTCCTCGCCGTCGGTCCAGTTCACCGGGGTGGCCACGGAGTGGTGGTCGGTGAGCTGGAGGGAATCGATCACCCGCAGGATTTCGTGGAAATTCCGGCCGGTGCTGGCGGGATAGGTGATCTGCAGGCGCAGCTTCTTGTTGGGATCGATGATGAACACCGAGCGCACCGTCAGGTTGTTGAGGGAATTGGGGTGGATCATCCCGTAGAGATCGGCCACCTTTTTATCGGCATCAGCCAGGATCGGGTAGTCGACGCTGGTCTTCTGGGTCTCGTTGATGTCGCAGATCCAGCCGTTGTGGCTTTCGGCCGAATCCACGCTCAGGGCAATGGTTTTGACATTGCGCTTGTCCCATTCGGGGCGCAGCCGGGACACCTCACCCAGCTCGGTGGTGCACACCGGGGTGTAGTCGGCGGGGTGGGAGAACAGCACCACCCAGCTATCACCGGCGAAGTCGTAGAGGTTGATCGGACCCAGTTGGGAGTCCTGGGTGAAGTCGGGAACGGTATCGCCGAGTTGGAGGGTCATGGCCGCAGGGGAGATGGAATCCAACTGAAGATCGTGCCACAAGCCAGTGCTCGGATGCGGTAGTTCAGGTTTCAGGCCCCTGGGGCGGCCAGCTGCGCAGTTCCTGCTTGAGACGTTGAAGGCCTAGCGATGCCGTTGCAGAAACGAACAGGGCCGAGCTTTCCAGGCCACGGGCCCGCTCGATTTCGGCGGCCGGGCAGCGGTCGATCTGATTGGCGATTAGGCGCCGCGGGGCCGTAGCGCCAAGGGAGTCGAGGATGGTGTTCACCATGTGCCACTGCTCCGGCCAGCCTGGATCGGAGAGGTCGACCACAACCATCAGGCCGTCGGCCTCCAGGGTTTCCTCCAAAGTGGAGCGGAACGCCTCCAGCAGGGGTGGGGGCAGGGCCCGGATGAAGCCCACCGTGTCGGTGAGCAGCAGGGGTTCCGGCAACTCAAGCCGCCTGGTGGTGGGATCCAAGGTGGCGAATAACTTGTTTTCAGCCAGCACAGGTTCGCGCCCACTGGCTCGGGTTAGGGCATTGAGCAGGGAGCTCTTGCCGGCATTGGTATAGCCCACCAGGGCCAGCCGCCGCAGGCCCTGGCGGCTGCGGCGCAAGCGGGCCCGGTGTTCACCCAGGTGGCTCACCTCCCGCTGGAGCCGCTCAAGACGGCGGGCAATGGCACGGCGGTCCTTCTCCAGCTGGGTTTCCCCTGGCCCCCGGGTGCCGATGCCACCCCCCTGGCGGGACAGGCTGAGACCCCGGCCGCTGAGCCGGGGTAAGCGGTAGCGCAACTGGGCCAGTTCCACCTGCAGCCGGCCGGCTGCGCTGGCTGCCCGCTGGGCAAAGATGTCGAGAATCAGCTCGCTGCGGTCACTCACCGGCAGATCCAGCAGGCGCTCCAGGTTGCGGGCCTGCACCGGCGTGAGTTCCCGGTCTGTCACCACCAGGGTGGCCCCCAGTCGCCTTGCCTCCAGGGCCGCTTCACCCACCTTCCCCTCGCCCCAGAGGGTTTGGGGCGCCGCCTGGCTGCGGCGCTGTTCCACCACCCCCACCGGCACCGCTCCGGCGCTGCACACCAGCCCCTCCAGCTCGGCGATCAGCCGCTGGGCGGCGCCGCGGTCTCCCGCGCTGAGGGCCAGCAGCAAAACCCTCTCCTGCCCTGCCTGGGCTGGGGCGATGGCGGTCGCCAGCGGCTGGGTCTGGACCGCGAAGCCCAGGGGATCGCGGCCGCAGAGCTCGGACAGATCCGCTGCGGACAGCACCACCCAGGGTTCGGCCTGCTCGGGCTGGGCCACCAGCAACTGGCCTGGCCACTGGCCTCCCGCCCCAGCCCGGTCGCCAAAGCGCAACCACAGCAGGGGAGCCAGATCCAGCCCCACGATTCCCTCTTGGCGGCCTGGTTCGAGCTGCTTGGAGCGGCCGCAGCAGGTGAGCAGCCTCAGGTCAGAGCCCTGGCGGCGGTCGGATCCAGGGAGGCGCTCCAGCAGCCGGCCCGATTGCTCCAGGGGGCCCACCCACAGCAGCCTGCTCAGGCCCCGCCCGTCCACCACCAGGGTGAGGGGCAGCTCCAGCTCAAGGCTCTCGCTGGCGAGCCTCTGCAGGCAAAGAAGTTCGGCGACCTGGTCTTCGGGGTGGCGCCGGTGGCAGAGCCGCTCAAGTCGCCGTTTCTGGGCGGGCCGCAATCCGGCCGTGCGCCCCGCCAATACCCCTTGCTTCACCAAAGGCTCTCTGCGGGGGTACGGCCGATCATGGGCGCTGCACCTTCACCCAGCGGATTCCGGCGGCCTGGGCACCGGCCCCATCCTCCGGGCTGTCACCCACATGCCAAACCTGCTCGGCCGTGAGATCCAGCCGGGTCAGGGCCAGCTGATAGGGCAGAGGATCTGGTTTGGCGGCTCCGGCTGCTGACGACACCACCACCGCCTCCAGCCAGCGGGCCAGCCCCAGAGCCTCGAGCAGGCCGGCCAGGCGGCTATCGAAGTTGCTGACGACGGCGAGTCGCAGGCCGCGACGGTGCCAGGCCTCCAGGTGCCCAGGCACGTCGGCGTACACCTGCCAGAGCTCGGCCTGGGCAAAGCGTTGGAAGAGCTCCCGGCCCAGGTTCGGCGGTGGGGCAGCCCCCGCCGCAAGGGCTCCGGCGGCGCTGAGTACCTCGCCGACCCTGGCTGTCCACCAGCCGATCTCTGCCTCCTCCAGGGCCCGATCGCCGAGTCCGGGAAAGGCCAGGGGCGGGGCTTGTCGATAGATGCGGGGGAAGGCGCGATCGATGGCTGCAGCCTCAACTGTCAGGCCATGGCGGCTGGCCAGCGAGGCGTAGGTGGTCCCCACGCTGGTGCGCAGGTAAATCAGGGTCCCCATGGCATCGAGCAACAGGCCCCTGGGACTAGTCCCAGGGTTCATCGCGGCCAGTCCGCCAGCCAGCCGGCCGCCACCTTGAGCTGGTGGGCCTTGCCGGGCAGCCGGGCCAGGTAGGCCAGCCTGCGGATTTGGAAGGCGGCCGCTCCCGCCAGGGTGAATCCCCCCCCCGTGAGGCTGGCCTCGCCCACGCCAAGGCTCATCATTTCGCCGAGGTCGTTGAACTCGAAGGGCTCCAGCCCTTCCCCTGCCAGCGAATGCACCAGATTGCCGGCCAGGCATTCGGCCTGTTGGAAGGCCACTTGGGCATTGGCAGGCAGGGCATTGGCAGGCAGGGCGGCTTCAACGCCGCTGTCTTTAACGCCACTGTTTTCAGTGTCCACATGGGCGATATCGCCTAGGGCGAAGATATGGGGGTGGTTGCGCAGCTGCAGGCTGGTCTGGCACAGCAGGCGGCCCTGGCGGTCAACGGGGGCAGCAGGGTGGATCTCCGGGGCGCGAAAGCTGAGGCCGGCGGTCCAGATCACCGCCTCTACGTTGAGGTGCTCCTGCCCGCCGGGCCCCTTCAGTTCAAGTCGGTCTGCTTGCACCGCCTCCACCTGGGTGTGGCTGCGCAGGCGTACGTCACGGCGCTGCAAGGCGCGATCCGCCTGTTCCCGGTTGAAGGCCTTGGCCAGCGGCAGCAGGCCAGGGCCCTGCTCGATCAGCTCCACAATGGCGCTGCCCTCGAGCTGGTCGGCCAGTTTGCAGGCCAGCTCCACACCGCTGGCCCCAGCTCCCACCACGGCCAGCCGCTGCAGGGGCCGAGCCCGTTCCCGCAGATTGCGGATCAGGCCCTGCAAGCGCTCCACATCGGCCAGGGTTCGGAAGCCGAAGCAGTGCTCCACCACTCCAGGAATCCCGAAGCTGTTGGCCTGGGCTCCGGTGGCCAGCACCAGCCGGCTGAAGGCCAGTTGCCGTCCTGCGCCGGTATGGATCAGGCCGTTGTCAGAGTCAATGCGCACGACCCGGTCCTGCAGCCAGGCAACCCCTTTGCCCGCCAGCAGGGTGTCGTAGCGGGGGGCGATTTCCCAGCTGCGCAGTTCGCCGCTGAGCAATTCATAGAGAAGGGGCAGAAACAGGAAGCGATCGTTTGGATCGATCAGCAGGATCGGTGGATGTTGGCGCCTGCCGGCGAGCGCCAGGGCTGTGTAGAGCCCGCCGAAACCGCCTCCCACAATCACCACCGGGGCCGTTACCGGCGTCGCCGCAGACTCCACCATTGCTTTGTGGTCCGTTGCCGACAGCATCGACCAAACCCTAACCAGCAGCTCATGCCAAGGGCGATGATGGCCTAATGCAGACGGCTCCAGCTCCCGCCCTTCCTCCCGATTGCACCGGTCGAGCGATTGATCTGGAGGCAGTTCGGCCGCGACTGGCCCAGCTCTCGGCTCCGGAGCGGCTGCAATGGGGCCTGGAGACCTTTGGCGAGGGGTTTGCTGTCACCACCAGTTTCGGGATTCAGTCTGCGGTGCTGCTGCAGATGGTGGCAGACCTGGCTGAGCAGACCGGCCGCTCCCTGCCGGTGATCTGGGTGGATACGGGCTACTTGCCGCCTGAAACCTATCTCTACGCAGATCAGCTGGTCCAGCGGCTCAAGCTCAACTTGGTGGTGGCCCAGTCGCTGATCAGTTCTGCCCGGATGGAGGCCCTCCATGGCCGGCTCTGGGAAACCGGTCAGGCCGGTGATCTGCAGCTTTACCACCGCATTCGCAAGGTGGAACCCCTAGACCGCAGCCTCACCGATCTGGGGGTCACCTGCTGGGCCAGCGGGGTGCGCGGCAGTCAGACGGACCATCGCCGGACTATGGAGACCCTGGATTCGGTGCGGCAGCGCTGGTCGCTGCGCCCCCTGCTCGCCTGGAGCAAGCGGGAGGTGTACTACTTCATGGAGGAGCACCAGCTCCCCCAGCACCCGCTGTTTGAGCAGGGCTACTCGAGCGTGGGTGACTGGCATTCCAGTGGCCCAGATGCCGGCGAGGTCAGTGGCCGGGCCACCCGATTCGGCGGTCTCCAGCAGGAATGTGGCATCCACCTGCCCGGGTTGATGGGCGAGGGCATCTGACCGGGGCCCGTTGGCTGTTGATCGGCAACAGTCGATGGCACTGGGCCATGGCCGGCTCTGGCGGCCTCCACTGCTGGAGCGCGCCTGCCGGGGAGGGGGTGGCCAAGGGGCTCGAGGAGCTGGTGGGCTGGGCGGCGGTCGGTCCGATGCCGCCGGGGGTAGCTCTGGATCCGAGGCGGCGGCTCCATTTGTCCGATGTGCCCCTGAGCGATGTGCCCCCATGGTTGGGCCTCGATCGGGCGCTGGCCGGCTGGCAGGCCCATCGTCTCAGCGGCCAAGCCGGGTTGGTGGCAGATGCGGGCACGGCGCTCAGCCTCACCCGGATTACGGCCGAGGGGTGTTTCGCCGGAGGACGGCTGCTGGCGGGTGCCGGCTTGCAGTTACATGCCTTGGCAGGGGCCACGGTTGCTCTGCCACTGCTCCAGTTGTCTCCCCAGTTGCCTCCCCAGTTGCCAGCCGATGGCTGGCCCCGCAGCACCGAGGCCGCCATGGCCACCGGGGTGCTGCGGGGTCTGGCCGCAGCCATTGCCCAGGCTGCCTTTGAGGCAGAGGGGCAGGGGCCGGGCACGATTCTCTGGATCACAGGCGGCGATGGCGAGCTGCTGGCCCCCCTGGTGGAGGAGCTGCTGGCGGCCAGTCCCATCGCGGTGCGGCGAGCCCCCCAGCTCGTGCTCGAGGCCCTGGCTGCGCTCAGGCCAGGCCCAGCTCGCTGAGAATGTCGTCGGCCATGGTTTCGGCTTTCACCTTGGTGAAGATCTTCTCCAGTCGGCCTTCCCCATCCACCACAAAGGTGTGACGCATCATGCCCATGTACTCCTTGCCCATGAATTTCTTCAGTCCGTAGCTCCCGTAGGCCGCCGCCACCGGACAGGGCTCGGCGTCGCTGAGCAGGGTGAAAGGGAGGCTGTATTTGGCTATGAACTTGGCGTGGCTGCTGGCAGCGTCTTTGCTGATGCCCAGCACCGTGATGGCATGGTTTTCAAAGGCACTCCACTGGTCGCGGAAGTTGCAGGCCTCCTTGGTGCAGCCGGGGGTGTCGTCCTTCGGATAGAAATAGATCACAACCCGTTTACCTTTCAACTGGGAGAGGCTTACCGGATTGCCGTCCTGGTCGGGCAGGGTGAACTCGGGGGCAGGATCGCCGATCTGCAGGGCCATCAAACGCTGGAATGACACTCGCGTGAGCCTAGGAACTGGCTGGGACCCGCCGTCGGCGGGCAGCAACGCAAGGCCCCTGCTCTGGTTGGTGCCCCTGGCGGGAGCCGGGCTGGCCAGCCTCTCCGCCGAGGAGTTGGGCTGGGGCGAGGGGCTGCCCGCTCTCCAGCGCCTTCGTTATTGGCACAGTCGCGCTGCCCTGCGGCAGGTGTTGGCCCCTGTCCTGGGCTGCGGCTCCGCAGCCGTGCCGCTCTATAGCCCGCCCGGCCAGCCGCCGCGCCTGCTGGAGGGGCTGGGCTGGATCAGCCTCAGCCACAGTGGCCAGGGGCTGCTGATCGGCTATTCGGGTGAGCCGATCGGCGTGGATCTCGAGCTGTTGGGCCGTCCCCTCGATGCCGCCGCTTTGATGCGCAGGTTCTATCCGATTGGGGAACAGGATCAACTCGAGGGGCAGACGGGGGAGGCCCTACGCATGGCGGTGCTGACCAGCTGGGTGCTCAAAGAGGCGGCGATCAAGTGGCGCCAGAGCAGCTTGGCCGTGGAGCTTCGCAACTGGAGTTGCGACCATTCCTGCAGCCAAGTGCAGCATATTGGCGAAGAAGTGCAGCCAGATTGCTGCACTGCGACGGCGGCAGAATGGCGCTGGGCGGCCGTGGGCAAAGGCTGTTACTACCCCAAGATTGATAGCCGGTTTTGACGCCAGATCGGCCAAAAAACGCAAAATGGGCAGGAAATCTAAGGGAAATCTTTTAATTTCGTATCGTTGTGCTCCAGCTACTTGCTTTTCCGGGGAAATGAGCCAGTTGATGGCTAGCTTTTTAGTGAACCGATTCGTTACTCCCGTGATCAAGCGTTTGCTGGCCGGCCTGTTTGTGGGTACGTCCCTCTCGGCGGTGGCTCTGCCCGCGTCCGCCGCAGTCGACAACAATCTCCCCGTTCGTTGGAACACCGGCGGCGCCGTGTGGTCCACCAACCAGGATGCCTTCAATACATTCCTGCAGTCTGGTGAAGTCACCGATCGGGGCCTGGAAGGGGGCCTGAACCGCTCCGGCTGGACCGCCGCCGAGGTGCGTGAAGGTATGAACAAGACCTACAACGTCGACTTCGTTGGCGTCTCCCGCTTCCTCTACTCGGATGCCGGCGTCAAGTTCCTCAAGAACCAGACCTCCAGCTACTTCCCCTACTGGAGCATGAACACCTATGCGGTGCAGGCCCTGCGTTCGGCAATCATGGCCGATGCCCGCGATGGTCAGATCTCCTCGGCGGGAATCATGAATGCCCTGCCGATTGACATGCGCCTGGCTGACTTCTGCAACACCTACACCGGAGCCCAGAACGTCTGTGCCGAGGGCCGTTGTCAGGGCGACGCCCAGTGCACCTCCCTGCTCTCCTGGTATGTGTTCCTGCCAGCCTGCCTCCAGGCCAACCAGATGGCCGATCCAGTGGCTGAGGTGCGTATCACTCCGGCTCCGGCCCAGCAGTACCAGCCCGATGCCATTCGCGGCCTCTGGTGAGCCGATCGCCTTCCTCTAGCTGCCCCGGCCTGGCCGGGGCTTTTTTGATGCCGGTTTGGCTTTGGTGCCCGCTTTCCTCTGGGCGATCAGCAGGGTGTGCTCAAGCTTCTGGGGTAGGAATTGGCCAAGGCGGGCGCTGAATCCTTCCCGCAAAACTTGTAGCGCCTCGGCGCCCAGGGGGCCGCCGCGCAGGGCGGCTATCTGGCCTAGGTAGGCGCTGCCAGGGGCGAGCCAGCGCTCGAGCAGGGCGGCGGAGAGCTCCAGTTGGAGGGTTTCCTGCCAGCGCTGCCCATGCCCTTCCCAGCCCCGGTCGTTCAGGGCGCGCTGGGCCGCTTGCCCA
>NZ_JAGQCR010000060.1:0-14567 GCF_024346295.1 Cyanobium sp. BA20m-14 | reverse complement strand
ATGTGTGAAGCCTAACCTAACGAAGTGTGAACGTCTCTCAGAAAACTCGGTCTGTCCTGGAGATCGCGCTGTTGATCAGCCTGGAGACGCCACCCGCAGCAGCAGCCAAGAGGCCAGCTGCAGGTAGATGAACACCCCGGCCACATCCGTGATGGTGGCGATGAACGGGGCCGACATCAGGGCCGGGTCCAGGCCCAGGCGATCAAACAGCAGGGGCAGGGCGGCTCCGGCAGTGGCTGCCAAGGTGGTGATCACCACCAGGCTGAGGCCGGCGGCCGTGGCCACGCCCCAGCTGCCCGCCACATAGGCGGCCCAGGGCACCACCGCCAGCACCATCAGCAGGCCCAGCAGCGCCCCGGCCACCGCTTCTCGCCAGATCGCCCGCCAGGCCCCCATCGCCTGGAGCCGCTGGGTGCTCAGGCCGCGGATCACCACGGTGGAGCTCTGGGCACCGACGTTGCCACCGGTGCCGATCAACAGGGGGATGAAGGCCGCCAGCACCACCACCTGCTTGAGCACCAACTCCTGGGAGGCGATCACGGCCGAGGTGCCGCTGTTGGCGACCAGCAGCACCAGCAGCCACACCACCCGGCGGCGGGCCACGGTGAACAGGTTGCTCTGGAAGTAGTCGTCTTCGTCGCCGGCCTGCACGGCGCCGGCGGCGTAGAGGTCGCGGGTGGCCTCCTGCTCGATCACGTCGATCACGTCGTCCACGGTGACGATCCCCACCAGCCGCTGCTCCCGATCGACCACCGGCACGGCCAGGAAGTCGTAGCGCTGGATGGCGCGGGCCACCTCCTCCTGGTTGGTGTCGGTGTCCACGCTCACCACCTCGCGGGTCATCACATCGCCAATGCGGGCCTCCGGATCGGCCGTCACCAGATCCCGCAGCGAGAGGATGCCGGTGAGGTGGCGGGAGCCGTCGGTGACGTAGAGGGAATAGATGGTTTCGGTGTCGCGGGCGCGGCGGCGCACGATCGCCAGGGCCTGGGCAGCGCTGTGGAACTCCTTGAGGTCGACGAATTCGGTGGTCATCAGCCGGCCCGCCGTCTCCGCCTCATAGCCAAGAAGTTGGGCCGTGACCCGCCGCTCCGCCGGGCTCAGTTCGGCCAGCAGACGCCGCACCACCTTGGCCGGCAATTCATCAAAAAGCCGCACCCGGTCATCGGGGGACATCTCCTCCACCAGCTCCAGTACCTCGCCGGAGCGCAGCCGCTCCAGCAGGGTCTGCTGCACCGCCGCATCGAGGTATTCGTAGACCTCAATGGCCTCATCCTTGGGCAGCAGCCGAAAGGCCAGGGCCTGCAGGGTGCGCGGCAGGCTGCCGATCGCCTCGGCCGCATCCACCTCCTGCACGGGGCCGAGCAGCAACTTGGCACCGTCGTAATTGCCAGCCTCCAGCAGGGATTCCAGCTGCTGGGCGACCACCTCAGCCACCTGTATCCCGTTGGCCTCGCCCATGGCCCCGAGACGCCGCAGTGCTGAGTTTATGGGTCCTGCCCGCCGGAGGCTCGCTAAGGTCAAATTACTTCGATACCCCAGCACCGATGGCGATCTCAGTGAGCATGGTGACCGTGCGCGACGCCAAGGGCGGCGAGCGCAGCCTGGGGGACTGGGCCGGCAAGGTGCTGCTGATCGTAAATGTGGCCAGCCGCTGCGGCTTCACCCGCCAATACGCCGGCCTGCAGAAGCTGGAGGAGAGCTATGGACCCCAGGGTTTTGCCGTGCTCGGTTTCCCCTGCAACGACTTCGGCGCCCAGGAGCCGGGCAGCCTGAGCGAGATCGAGCAGTTCTGCTCCACCACCTATGGCGCCAATTTCACCCTTTTTGACAAGGTGACCATGGCCGAAGAGCCCTACACCAGCCTCAGCCAGGCCGAACCGGCCGGGGCGGTGGCCTGGAACTTCGAGAAGTTTCTGATCGGCAAGGACGGCGCCGTGCTGGCTCGCTTCAAGAGCAACGTGGAGCCCGATTCGGCTGAACTGAAGGCCGCCATCGAAGCGGCCCTGGCGGCTGCCTGAGCCCCCTTCAGGATTCGGCCTCAATCAACCAGCCCCGGCGTGAACCGCCGAGGGCCAAAGCCCCCGCCAGGCCCGGCGCCAACTCCACCTGGAGCCAGCTTTGCCCCCCGGCCTCGCACCAGCGCCGCAGCGGGCGCAGGGCCTCGCCGGAGGCGGCGATGGCGATCACGGGCGCCTGGCGCCTCGGTGAGCAGCGCAGGGCAACTGTTGCTGCAGCGGTGAGGGGCTCGCTGGCGCGCTGACGTCGCCGCAGCTCGGGCACCCGCAGTTCGGCACCACCGGCAGGCAAACAGGCAGGGCCTAGCAGGGCAAAGCCTAGCAGCATCAGGGCGCGCAGGCTGGCCAGCGACGGGAGAATTGCCAAAATTTCAAATATCCAGCTGGGCTAAATCGAGGGTGGCGCTATGGGCCTCGATGAATTCCCGCCGCGGGGCCACCTTGTCGCCCATCAGGATCGTGAAGATGCGATCGGCCTCTAGGGCATCCTCAATTTCGACGCGCTTCATCATGCGGGTGGAGGGATCCATTGTGGTTTCCCAGAGCTGCTTGGGCATCATTTCGCCCAGGCCCTTGAAGCGCTGGATCGTGTAGTTGGCCTTCTCCCCAAAGGATTCGATTGTCTTTTTAAGATCGGTTTCGTTGTAGCAATAGGTGTGGTTCTTGCCCCGCTCTACCTTATAAAGCGGCGGGCAGGCGATGTAGATATAGCCACCCTCCACCAGGGCCCTCTGGTAACGGAAGAAGAAGGTGAGGATCAAGGTGCGGATGTGGGCGCCATCCACATCGGCGTCGGTCATGATCACGATCCGGTGGTAGCGAAGATTCTTCTCGTCAAAGTCTTCGCCCTTGATGCCCAGGCCAAGCCCGGTTATCAGGGCCTGGATCTCGGTGTTCTTATAGATCTTGGCGTCATCGGTTTTCTCAATGTTGAGAATTTTGCCGCGCAGGGGCAGGATCGCCTGGAAGCGCCGGTCCCGGCCCTGCTTGGCAGAGCCGCCAGCGGAGTCGCCCTCAACGATGTAGATCTCCGATTCAGCCGGATCGCGGGAGCTGCAATCGGCGAGCTTGCCCGGCAGGGTGGAGCTCTCGAGCACGCTCTTGCGGCGCACCAGCTCCCGGGCCCGGCGGGCCGCCTCGGCAGCATTGAAGGCCTGAATCGCCTTTTCAAGGATCAGGTCGATCACCCCTGGGTTGAATTCCAGATATTCGCCCAGGGCTTCCCCCACCAGGGTGTCAACGATGCCGCGCACCTCGGTATTGCCGAGTTTGGTTTTAGTCTGCCCCTCGAATTCCGGATCAGGCACCTTCACCGAAAGCACGGCGGTCAGCCCCTCGCGGATATTTTCCCCGGCCAGGTTGCTGTCGGCGTCTTTGCGCTTGCCGCGCTTTTTGGCGAAGGTGTTGAGGGTGCGGGTGAGCACCGTTTTGAGGCCCTCGATGTGGGTGCCCCCATCGACGGTGCGGATGTTGTTGGCAAACCCCAGGATGCTGTCGGAGTAGGCATCCACACACCACTGCAGGGCGGCTTCCACCTGCACGCCTTCCTTCTCGCGGTTGACGTAGATGATTTCGGGATGGAGCGGATCCTTCCCAGCGTTCATATAGGCGACATATTCCTTGATGCCGCCTTCGTAAATATAAATATCCTCGTGGGGCTCGCCAGCGGCATTGCGGGCGGCGGCGCGGTCGTCGCGGAAGACTATCCGCACTCCGCCGTTGAGGTAGGCCAGCTCCCGCAGGCGAGAAGAGAGGGTCTGATAGTCGAATTCGATGCCGGTGGAGAAAATCTGGATATCCGGCTTGAAGCACAGGGAAGTACCGGTGCGGCCCTCCTCACCAGGGGCCGATTTGAGGATGTCGATCGGTTCGCCACGCTCGAAGCGCTGGGTGTGCACCTGGTCTTGCCGGTGGACCGTGACCTCCACCCACTCGGAGAGGGCGTTGACCACCGACACGCCCACCCCGTGCAGGCCACCGGACACCTTGTAACCGCCGGAGCCGAACTTGCCGCCGGCGTGCAACACGGTGAGCACCGTCTCCAGGGCGCTCTTGCCGGTGCGGGGATGGATGTCGGTGGGGATGCCGCGGCCGTTGTCGGTGACGGCGCAGGAGCCGTCGTCGTTGAGCACCACCAGGATCTGGTCGCAGTGGCCCGCCAGGGCCTCATCGACGGCGTTGTCGACCACCTCGTACACCAGGTGATGCAGGCCCCTGGGGCCGGTGGAGCCGATGTACATGCCCGGCCGCTTGCGCACCGGCTCCAGTCCCTCGAGAACCTGGATCTGCTCGGCCCCATAGGCGGCCTGAACTTTGCTGGTGTCGCTCATGCAGGAAGGTCTCCCCAGGGATTCGGCACAGGACGGAGAAATCCCGGGGCAAGTAAGACGCAAACGGGCTCAAAAGCCCTTTACGGGGCCCAATTTACCACCGCCAACCCGGCTGGACACCCCCTGCCAAGGTATGGCCATGGCCCCCAACCAGCCGCTGGTGATTGTGTTGCTCGGCCCCACGGCCAGCGGCAAGACCGACCTGGCGATCGCCCTGGCAAGGGCCCTTGATCTGGCGGTGCTGAACGTGGATTCGCGCCAGCTCTACCGCCAGATGGATGTGGGCACCGCCAAGCCCACCGCCGCCCAGCGGGCCCAGGCCCGCCACGAGCTGCTGGATCTGCGCGATCCAGACCAACCGCTCAACCTGCAGGAATTCCGTGCCATCGCCGAGGCCCAGCTCAACGCCGAACTGGCCCGCAAGCCCCTGGCGCTCTTGGCGGGGGGCAGCGGCCTCTACCTGCAGGCAATCACCCAGGGGATGAATCCCCCCGCCGTGCCGCCCCAACCCCAGCTGCGCGCCCAGCTGGCAGCCCTCGGCCAGCCCCTCTGCCACCAGCTGCTGCGCCAGGGCGACCCGGTGGCCGCCGGTCGCATCGCCGCCGCCGATGCGGTGCGCACCCAGCGGGCCCTGGAGGTGCTCTATGCCACGGGCAGGCCCCTCTCCGAGCAGCAGGGGGCCACGCCGCCGCCCTGGCGGCTGCTCGAGCTGGGCCTGAACCCAGCCAACCTGGAGGCGCGCATCGCCGAGCGCACCAGGGCCCTATACAGGCAGGGATTGGTGGCTGAAACCGAAGCCCTGATCGGGCGCTACGGGCCGGAGCTGCCCCTGCTCGACACAATCGGCTACGCCGAAGCCCGCCAGCTCCTGGCGGGCACTCTCACCGAAGCGGAGGCCGGGGCCCTCACCCAGCAGCGCACCCGCCAATTCGCCAAAAGACAGCGCACCTGGTTCCGCCGCCGCCACCGGCCCTGCTGGCTGGAGGGGGAGGGTGAGGCGGCCTTGCTCGAGCAAGCCCTGCAGGAGGTCGAGCGCGGTCTAGGGTGAAGCGTTAGCGATTTCGCGATCCTTCACACCCCCTGAATGCCTCCACGTCCCCGTTTTGACCGCCGTGCTCCCGTGCGGGAGCTGCCCAATATCAACGATCGCATCAGCTACCCCAACCTGAGGGTGGTGGATGCCGATGGCAGTCAACTGGGGGTGATCAGCCGCGAAGCGGCCCTGGAGGTGGCAAAAGACCGGGAGCTGGATCTGGTGTTGGTGAGCGAGAAGGCAGATCCGCCGGTCTGCCGGATCATGGATTACGGAAAATATAAGTTTGAGCAGGAGAAGAAGGCCAAGGAAGCCAAGAAGAAGTCACACCAAACCGAAGTCAAAGAGGTGAAGATGCGCTACAAGATCGACTCCCACGACTACCAGGTGCGAATCGGTCAGGCGCAGCGCTTTCTCAAGGACGGCGACAAGGTCAAATGCACCGTTATTTTCCGCGGCCGCGAAATCCAGCACACCGCCCTGGCCGAGGTGTTGCTGATGCGGATGGCCAAAGATCTGGAAAACAACGCTGAGGTGCAGCAGCCCCCCAAACGGGAAGGTCGCAACATGATCATGTTCCTCAGCCCCCGCAAGACCGCCGCCCCGAAGGCTGCGGGCTGACGTTGCCCGCCTAGAGCGTTTGGGCAAACAGCTCCCTCGCCTTGGAGAGCTGCCGTGGATTGGGAACATGGAGTGTTAGGGAGTTTGTACAGCTGTACAACTTCCTGGAGCGTCGCGCCACACACCGCGACTGCCACCGCACCCCAGGCACAACCGGCTGGAGGCATTGTCCCCTGGACTGGGGCTCCGTAAGGTGGCCAGTAGCCCAATTGGCTGAACCCCGGCGTGCGATTCCACATCCAGCAGGAAAGCGATATTCCGGCATCAACGCAGCTCTACAACCAGATCTGCTTCGCCATTGCGGCCCGCCACTACCCACCGGGGCATCGATTGCCGAGCACGCGGCAGCTGGCCATGCAGACAGGCCTGCACCGCAACACGATCAGCAAGGTCTACCGCCAGCTGGAAAACGACGGCGTGGTGGAAGCGATGGCAGGCTCGGGCATCTACGTGCGCGACCAGCAGAAACCCCGGGAGATCAAGCCCCTGGTCGGGCCCCGCGGCCGGGCCCTGCCGGATATCGACCGCCAGGTGCGCCAGAGCGTCGACGAGCTGCTCAATGGAGGCTGCACCCTGCAGCAGACCCGCGATCTACTCACCCGCGAGATTGACTGGCGGCTGCGCTGCGGCGCCCGGGTGCTGGTCAGCACCCCCCAGGAAGACCTGGGCGCCTCCCACCTGATCGCCGAGGAGCTCACTCCCAACCTGGAGGTGCCCGTGGAGGTGGTGCCGATGGAGGAGCTGGCCGCCGTGTTGACCGAATCCAACAACGGCACGGTGGTGACCAGCCGCTACTTCCTCCAGCCGGTGGAGGCGATCGCCAAGCTCCATGGGGTGCGGGCGGTGGCGGTGGATCTCAACGATTTCCGCCAGGAGCTCGACCTGCTCAAGGAGCTGCGCCAGGGCAGCTGCGTGGGCCTGGTGAGCATCAGCCCGGGCATCCTGCGCGCCGCCGAGGTGATCCTGCACAGCATGCGCGGCAATGACCTGCTGGTGATGACCGCCAACCCCGACACGGGCAGTCGCCTGCTAGCCCTGCTACGGGCCGCCAGCCACGTGCTCTGCGACCGCCCCAGCCTGCCGCTGGTGGAGCAGAGCCTGCGCCAAAACCGGGCCCAGCTGATTCGGATGCCCATTGTTCACTGCGCCCAGAGCTACCTGGGCAGCGCCACCATCGATGCCCTGCGCAAGGAAATCGGGCTGCTGGCTGGGTGAGGCGCCCTGACCTGAATCAACTGGCCTAAATCAACTGGCCTGAATCAAGCGGATGAAGAGATTCGAACTCTCGACCCTCTCCTTGGCAAGGAGATGCTCTACCACTGAGCTACATCCGCGACCGTCGAACGGGTCGACCCGTTGATCATGCCCGAAGGGGTACCCCACGGTCAAACCCCCACCGGCTCCGGCAGGATGGCGCCATGCTCAAGGCACTGCAGGCCGACCTGGCGATCATCAAACAGCGCGATCCGGCGGCCCGCGGCACGCTGGAAATCCTGCTCTGCTACCCGGGCCTGCACGCCCTGACGCTGCATCGCTTCAGCCATTGGCTGTGGGGCAGCCAACTGCCCCTGCTGCCCCTACTGGCGCGGCTGCTCAGCCAGCTGGGGCGCCTGGTGACCGGCATCGAGATCCACCCGGGGGCCCGGATCGGCCATGGCGTGTTCATCGACCACGGCATGGGCGTGGTGGTGGGTGAAACGGCGGTGATTGGCAACCGCTGCCTCCTGTATCAGGGCGTCACCCTGGGCGGCACCGGCAAGGCCCACGGCAAGCGCCACCCCAGCCTGGAGGAGAACGTGGTGGTGGGGGCCGGCGCCAAGGTGCTAGGGGCGATCACCGTGGGCACCAACACCCGCATCGGCGCCGGCTCGGTGCTGCTGCGCGACGTGGCGGCCGACAGCACGGTGGTGGGCATCCCCGGCCGGGTGATCCACCAGAGCGGCGTGCGCATCGACCCCCTAGCCCACTCAGCCCTGCCGGACACGGAAGCGAATGTGATCCGCAACCTGATGGAGCGCATCGACTTGCTGGAAACCGAGCTGACCCGTACCCAGGCCTGCCTGCGGGAGCTGGCGGCCGGGCGACCCGTGCTGGAAGCCTGCACCGGAGCCGCCCAAAACCTCAAAGACCGCGAAATTCTGGAGTTCCTGGGCGACAACCCCGGGATTACCAGCTGAGTGCGACCTTCACTTCAGTGCGGGCAAAATCGTCGCCCTTGAACAGCAACGGCAGGTCGAGGGCCATGGCCAGGCCATAACTGAAGCAATCGCCCAGGTTGAGGGCCGCCCGATGGCGACCCTTGCCGTAGTGGCGCCAGCCGTGGAGGGCCCAGTGGAGATGGTGTTGATCAAACGGCACGACTTGGACGCCTAGGGAGAAGAGCAACTGTTCGACCTCACTATCCTCAATTCCATGGCGCGAACTCTCGGAAACCAAACCGAGCTCGACGCGCGACGCCGCGCTGAGATGCACGACCGAAGCCTCAGCCGCCACTTCAAGCAGCGACTCTGCCTCTGCCTCCTGCAGCAGCAGGGCCATCAGAGCCGAGGGGTCGATCACGAGTTCCATCACCAGCTTCCTCATTTCGGCAAGCCCTGATCGTCGTAAAGGGCGTCCTGAAGTTCCTTACTAGTGCGGCCTTGCCACTCAGGCCGAGCACTGAAGCGCGCACAGATGGCCCGAACCGCTGCTTTTTTAGCCTCAACGGCACGGGGGGCCTCAGGACTGGAGGAGCGGGCCAACTCCGACCGCAGGGCTTGGCGCACGGCATCGGTGACGGTGGTGGAGCGGCGAGCGGCCAGCTCCTTCGCCATGGCATGCACCTGCGGATCCTTGATGTTCATGCCCATCGCCACTCACGCCCCACAAGGAGCCGGGTAGAAATCAATCCCGATTCTACCCAGACCCCTATTTCACTCAAAATGAAGACCACCACCTTTTCGCCATCCACGACAAGCTGCCCGCACCCCTGCGCGATCTGCTGCGCCAGAAGCTGGTGGATAGCTGGCCGTGATAGGCATGCGCCGCAGCGGCAAAACTTCACTGCTGTGGCAAGAGGTGGCCCGGCGGCTGGAAGACGAGCGACTGCTGATCCACAGCCCAGGCGTGGAGCTGGGCCACCTCACCATGGTGAGTCTGGATTCGGCCCTGCAGGCCTGCCGCGCCAGATCGGCTCAGTAAGCTGGCCGGAGCTCAATTCGGCTCGCATCAATGCTCAAGCTCCTGCTGGGTGATCCCAATGCCCGCAAGCTGAAGCGCTACCAGCCGATCGTTTCCGACATCAACCTGCTCGAGGAGGAGATCGCCCCGCTCTCCGACGACGAACTGCGCGGCCTCACCGCTGAATTCCGTCAGAAGCTGGAGCAGGTGGCCGGCCAGGCGGCCAAGGAGCGGGCCCTGCTCGATGAGCTGCTGCCCCAGGCCTTTGCCGTAGTACGCGAGGCGGGCAAGCGGGTGCTGGGCATGCGCCACTTCGATGTGCAGCTGATCGGCGGCATGGTGCTGCACAACGGCCAGATCGCCGAGATGAAAACCGGCGAGGGCAAAACACTGGTGGCCACCCTGCCGGCCTACCTCAACGCCCTCACCGGCCGGGGCGTACACGTGGTGACCGTGAACGACTACCTGGCCCGGCGCGACGCCGAATGGATGGGCCAGGTGCACCGCTTCCTGGGCCTCTCGGTGGGCCTGATCCAGCAGGACATGACGCCCGCTACCCGCAGGGCCAACTACGCCTGCGACATCACCTATGCCACCAACAGCGAGCTGGGCTTCGACTACCTGCGCGACAACATGGCCAGCGACATCGCCGAGGTGGTGCAGCGCTCGCCCAACTTCTGCGTGATCGACGAGGTGGACTCGATTCTGATCGATGAGGCCCGCACCCCCCTGATCATCTCCGGCCAGATCGAGCGCCCCCAGGAGAAATATCGACGCGCCGCCGAGGTGGCCGCCCTGCTCGAGCGCGCCGCCGAAATGGGTAAAGACGGCATCGATCCCGAGGGCGACTACGAAGTCGATGAGAAGCAGCGCAACGTGACCCTCACCGACGAGGGCTATGCCAAGGCCGAGCAGCAGCTGGGGGTGAGCGATCTGTTCAACCCGGAAGATCCATGGGCCCACTTCATCGGCAATGCGCTCAAGGCCAAGGAGATGTTCGCCAAGGACGTCAACTACATCGTGCGCAATGGCGATGCGGTGATCGTCGATGAGTTCACTGGCCGGGTGATGCCGGGTCGCCGCTGGAGTGATGGCTTGCACCAGGCGATCGAGGCCAAAGAAGAGCTGGAGATCCAGCCCGAAACCCAAACCCTCGCCTCAATCACCTACCAAAACTTCTTCCTGCTCTACCCGCGCCTGGCCGGCATGACCGGCACCGCCAAAACAGAAGAGGTGGAATTCGAGAAAACCTATAAACTCGAAGTCACAATCGTGCCCACCAACCGCAGCCGCTCCCGCTCGGACTGGACCGATCAGGTGTACAAAACCGAAACGGCCAAGTGGCGCGCCGTGGCGCTGGAAACCGCCGAGGTTCACAAGGGCGGCCGGCCGGTGCTGGTGGGCACCACCAGCGTGGAGAAATCCGAGCTGCTCAGCGCCCTGCTGGCGGAGCAGGAGATCCCCCACAACCTGCTCAATGCCAAGCCCGAAAACGTGGAGCGGGAAGCCGAAATCGTTGCCCAGGCTGGCCGCGCCGGCGCCGTGACCATCGCCACCAACATGGCCGGTCGCGGCACCGACATCATCCTGGGTGGCAACAGCGACTACATGGCCCGTCTCAAGCTCAGGGAGGTGCTGCTGCCCAAGCTGGTGCGACCTGAGAACGAACATCGGCCGATCCCCTTGGCGAAGGCCGCCCGCGAGGCCCGCAGCCTGGGCAGCCTCTACCCCTGCAGCCTCTCGCAGGCAACTGAGCAGGCCCTCGCCGAGCTCAGCAAGGAGCTGGTGGCGGCCTGGGGCGATCGCCAGCTCACGGTGCTGGAACTGGAAGACCGCATCGCCCAAGCGGCCGAGAAGGCCCCCAGCGAAGATGGCCAGATCCAGGCCTTGCGGGAACTGATCGCCGAGGTCAAGGGCGAATACGACAGCGTGGTCAAGCAGGACGAGCAGCAGGTGCGGGAAGCGGGCGGCCTGCATGTGATCGGCACCGAGCGCCACGAATCCCGCCGGGTGGACAACCAGCTGCGCGGCCGCGCCGGCCGCCAGGGCGACCCGGGCTCCACCCGCTTCTTCCTCTCACTGGAAGACAACCTGCTGCGCATCTTTGGCGGTGATCGCGTCGCCGGGCTGATGAATGCCTTCCGAGTGGAGGAGGACATGCCGATCGAATCGGGCATGCTCACCCGCTCGCTGGAAGGGGCCCAGAAGAAGGTGGAAACCTATTACTACGACATCCGTAAGCAGGTGTTTGAATACGACGAGGTGATGAACAACCAGCGCAAGGCCGTTTACACCGAACGGCGGCGAGTGCTGGAGGGTCGGGAGCTCAAGGCCCAGGTGATCGGCTATGGCGAGCGCACGGTGGAAGACATCGTGGAGGCCTATGTGAATCCAGAATTGCCACCGGAGGAGTGGGATCTCAGCCGGCTGGTGGAAAAAACCAAGGAGTTCATCTACCTGTTGGAGGATCTCACCCCTGAGCAGCTGCAGGGCCTAGGGGTGGAAGAGCTCAAGGCCTTCCTGCAGGAGCAGCTGCGCAATGCCTACGACATCAAGGAGGGCCAGGTTGAGCAGCAGCGGCCGGGGCTGATGCGCGAAGCGGAGCGCTACTTCATCCTCCAGCAGATCGACACCCTCTGGCGTGAGCACCTGCAGGCAATGGACGCCCTGCGGGAATCGGTGGGCCTGCGCGGCTACGGCCAGAAGGATCCGCTGATCGAATACAAAAACGAGGGCTACGACATGTTCCTCGAGATGATGACCCAGATGCGCCGCAACGTGATCTATTCGATGTTCATGTTCCAGCCGGCGCCGGCGCCCCAGGGAGCTACCGCCTGAAGGTGGCGCTGGCGGATGGGATACGGCGAGTGGCCTCAGCTGTCCGCCCTGAAGAGCTCCCTGCTCCCTGGTTCGGCCTAGATTCTTGGTGACCAGAAGGTCATCTGGTCATTTTGCTGTCGATTCTGGTCATGAAAACGGTTGGTTTGGCGTAGGCCAAGGCCAAGTTGTCGGCATTGCTCGACGCCGTCGAGGCTGGCGACGAGGTGGTGATCACGCGGCGGGGGCAGGTGGTGGCTCGATTGGTGCGCGATCACGGATCTGCCCGTGAGCCTGGCGCCAGTGCCTGGGTGCAGCGGCTGCGGCGGTTGCACGCGGAAGCCCCAGCCATGGAAGCCAGTGCCGTGGAGTTGGTGCGTGAATTGCGCGACGAGCCATGACTGTCACTGCAGGTGAGCAGGCTGGCCCCGTTTATCTGGATAGCTGCGTGTTGTTGTCGCTCTTCCTGGGCGACAGCGGCTTTGACGCCTCCGAGACGTGGCTGCTCAGCCGCGATGGCACGGAACTTTGGATCAGCCACTGGGTCTTGCTGGAGTTTGCTGGTGTGGTGGCGACATGTGTGCGTCGTGGCCAGCTCAAGGCTGAACGGGCCCGATGGATCGAGAGCGAGTTTGAGTGTTTCCGCCAGGAGCGGCTGCGCTTGCTGGAGCCGCGTGGCAGCGACTTTCTGCAGGCCCGCCAGTGGCTCCAGCAGAGCCAAGATCTGCCGCTTCGCTCCGGCGACGCCCTGCATCTCGCCCTGGCCAAGCGCCACAAACTCACCCTGGCCAGTGCCGACCGTAGTTTGGGCCAGTGTGCCCAAGCCCTGGACTTACCTCTGCAACTGATCGGCTGACAGACGCGTCTCCAGCCTGCTTGCCCCGCGCCGATGGGCAAGGGCCGCGTAATCGGCGTCGGCACTGGCTGACGGAGAACGCCTGATTCGCTGCTCCTGATTAGCTGCTCCCAATTCGCCAACGTTCAAGATTCTGTACAGACCGTACAGAATTGAGGACTTCCCCCTAAGCCGCCAGCGAGGCCCCAGACCCGCCAAGCCCCGTACGGGCTTCAGCCGCAACCAACGCTCTGAGCCTTGGCCCAGCCGCTCCCTGGCGATCGTTTGGCATTTGGATCGGCTGGAGGCGGCGGCTAATCCGCTGGCCATGGCTGTCCTAGGCAATCAACCAACTTCTGGCCCTGGATTGCCGAACAACTTGGCCAGCTGGGCAATCACAGCGGCGCGATCACCATCTGCCAGGGCACCCAAGGGGCCGAGCACCAGTCGCTCATCCAGGGTGAACAACTTCAGACGCACCACACAGGGTTGGGGCAGGCCCGCAGCCTGTAGATCCTCAATCGGCCAATCCAGGGGCCAGGAGGATTGGCGCGCAGAGGTGATCATCGCCAGCAGCAGGTGACCGCAGGCCTGCTGAAAGGCTGGCTGGGAGAGCACCAGAGCAGGCCGCCGCTTCTGGGCCAGGCGATCGGTGAACGGAAACGGCACCCGAACCACAGCAAAGCTGTCAAAAGCACTCACAGCTCTGCAAAGGCCTGCTCATCGGCCGGGCTGCTCCACTCGCTCAGCGTGTCCTCCAGCCCCTGCAGATAGGCCACATCCAGCGGTGCCACGGCCCGCACCCGCACCGAGCCATCCTCCAGCTCCCAGCTGAGCAGATCACCCTGCCGCAGACCCAGGGCGTCACGCACAGCCTTGGGCACGGTGATCTGCCCCTTGGCGGTGAGTGTGGCGACCTCCATTGCAAGGCCCACGCGAGCCAATCCAGCCTACGCCAAAAACCTCCTTGCGGTAAGGCGTCCTTACCGAGGGCAGGGTGGAACCGCTGCTGACGGTGCCGCTGATGGGCGTAGCTCCCAGCAACGGGAGCGAAGCAGGATTCGCTTCCCCTGAGCCACCAGGACCCCCAGCCCGAACAAACAGGCTCTCCAAAGGCGGCGGCCCCGATTCGAGCATCCCCCGCGAAGCCGCCAAGATGACTCTCCGCTGCCAACTCAACCGCTGCTGCGGCCCCTTGAGCGATGCCACCACCGCCCAGATCCTGGGCCTGCTCGACTTCCAGGGCCCGGCCGACCTGGCGGCCGACCTGGCGGCCTGGCTGGCGGCCTGGCTGGCGGCCAACAGCTAAATCGATTGGTGATCGACTCAGCCTTCGCCATCCTGTTTACACTTACTAAAGCTTCTGGCAGCCCAACCGCCATGACGGCCAACAGCACGCGGCGCTTACCTGAACGCCTAATTCGCAAGGCCTAGTTCCCCCCTCTGTTTTGCCACTGTACAGGAATCTGTACAGCCGTACGGATTCAGGCTGTACAAACTAGAGGAGGCGCCCAAATTGTCATGGCGGTTGGCTTCCCCCTGAGCAGCCAAGCTGCCCAACCGGAAACAACCCCGAGGCCCACAACACCTCAGCAACACCCCACCCCACCAGCTACCTGATGCCCGCCAATGGCTGGTGCTCGAGCCCAACCGGATCGAGAAGCAGACCTTCATAGGCGTGGCCTGGGCGCTGATCCGCCCGCTTCTCACCATGGTGGTGTTTACGGCGATGTTGCCCTGAGAGCCTGATCTCC